>JACZKT010000220.1 GCA_014859905.1 Rubrivivax sp. | reverse complement strand
GCCCGGGCCGCCGCGCTCGCCGAACAGGCCGGCGTCGGCGAGGTCGGCGACCCAGGCCTGGCGCTCGGCGGTGCCGCTGGCACTCCAGGGTGTGAGGCCGGCTTCGCGCACCGTCTCGGCCACTTCGCGCACTTCCTCGCTGCGGCGGCGCCCGTGTTCGATGACACGCTGGAAGAAGTAGCTCGCCTGCTTCTCCCAGTCGATGCCGGGAAAGGTCTCCTGCAGCGACGCGATCACCGCGTCCTCCACGCCGTAGTGGCGCGCCGTGGTGAAGCTCTCGATAACCATCGCCTCCAGGCCCTTGATCATCACGCTGCGGCACATCTTGGTGGCACTGGCCACGCCGAGCCGATCGCTGCCCACGCGGGACGCGAAGCCCAGCTGCGTCAACAGCGGCTGCAGCGCCGACGCATGCGGCCCGCCCAGCAGCAGCGGCACCTTGATGCGGTAGGGCGGCACCGAGGTCATCACGGCACCTTCCACGTAGCGCGCACCGGCGGCGTCGACGATGCCGGCGGCGCGGATCTTGGCGCCGGGCGAGGCCGAGTTGAAATCCAGGAAGTGGGCACCCGGCGCCAGCCTCGGTGCACACGCGGCCGCCACGGACACCGCCTGGCTCGCCGTGACGGCCGAGATCACCAGGCGTGCATCCCGCACCGCATCGGCATGCGAGCCGGCCAGCACGACACCGTGCAACAGCGCGTGCTCACGCATGGGCTCGCCGGCCGCGCCTTGCAGCTTGATATCGAAGGCGGTCACCGCCACCCCTGAAGCGCGCAGGTCCTCGGCCAGGATGCGCCCGACCTCGCCGTAGCCGATGAGGGTGATCTGCATGCTCAGTCGATGTACTTCAGGCCGGCCTTCTCGAGCGTCTCGCGCATCTTGTACATGTCCAGCCCCAGCACGCCGGCGGCGAGCTTGGCGCGCTTCTCGGCTTCGTTGGCCTCGCGCGCGGCGGCGGCGTCGGCGGTCTGCTGGGCCATCGCGGCGGGCACGACGACCACGCCGTCGTCATCGGCCACGATCACGTCACCCGGGTTGACCACCGCGCCGGCGCAGACCACGGTGACGTTCACCGAGCCGAGCGTGGCCTTGATGGTGCCCTTGGAGCTGATGGCCCGGCTCCACACCGGGAAGCCCATTGCGGTGAGGTCCTTGACGTCGCGCACACCGGCGTCGATGACCAGGCCGCGGGCGCCGCGGGCGCGGAAGCTGGTGGCCAGCAGGTCGCCGAAGAAACCGTCGGTGCAGTCCGCGGTGACGGCCGCCACCACCACGTCGCCTTCCTGCAGCTGCTCGGCCGCGACATGCATCATCCAGTTGTCGCCCGGGTGCAGCAGCACGGTGACGGCCGTGCCGGCCAGGTGCGCGCCGCCGTAGATGGGCCGCATGTAGGGCTTCATGAGCCCGACGCGCCCCATCGCCTCGTGCACGGTGGCCGAGCCGAAAGCGGCGAGCTGGTCCACCGCCGCGCGGTCGGCGCGCTGGATCTTGCGTTTGACGATGCCGAGCTGGTACATCTAGATCCCCTTGGCCTTCAGCGCGGCGTCGAGCCGCGGGTAGACACGCCGTGCATTGGCCTCGAAGACCTTGAACCGGTCCTCGGGCGAGAGGATCTTCGAGGCTTCGATGTAGCGCCTGGTGTCATCGTAATGGTGCCCGGTCTCGGGGTCGATGCCGCGCACGGCGCCGATCATCTCGCTGGCGAACAGGATGTTGTCGACCGGGATCACGGTGCTCAGCAAGTCGATGCCGGGCTGGTGGTAGACGCAGGTGTCGAAGTAGATGTTGTGCAGCAGGTGGTCCTTCAGCAAGGGCTTCTTCAGCTCCTGCGCGAGGCCGCGGAAACGCCCCCAGTGGTAGGGCACCGCGCCGCCGCCGTGCGGGATCACGAACTTCAGCGTCGGGAAGTCCTTGAACAGTTCGCTCGTCAGGCACTGCATGAAGGCCGTCGTGTCGGCATTCAGGTAATGCGCGCCGGTGGTGTGGAAACACGCGTTGCAGCTGGTGCTGACGTGGATCATGGCCGGGATGTCGTACTCGACCATCTTCTCGTAAACGGGGAACCAGTGGCGGTCGGAGAGCGGCGGGCTGGTCCAGTGCCCGCCCGAAGGGTCGGGGTTGAGGTTGATCGCGACGTTGCCGTACTGCTCGACGCACTTCACGAGCTCGGGGATGCAGCTCGCCGGGTCGACGCCCGGGCTCTGCGGCAGCATCGCGGCCGGGATGAAGTGATCGGGAAAGAGCTGCGCCACGCGGTAGCAGAGTTCGTTGCAGATCGCGGCCCAGGTGCTGGAGACCTGGAAGTCGCCGATGTGGTGGGCCATGAAGCTGGCGCGCGGGCTGAAGATCGTGAGGTCGGATCCGCGCTCGCGCATCTTGGCCAGTTGGTTGGTCTCGATCGATTCGCGGATCTCGTCGTCGCTGATCTTCAGGTCGGCGGCCTTGGGGCTGAGCGCCGGGTCCTTGATGCCTGCGATCTGCGCGTTGCGCCAGGTCTCCAGCGCCTTGGGCGCCGTCGTGTAGTGGCCGTGGATGTCGATGATCAAGGGCAATCTCCTCTTGTGGGTCGGGCGCTCAGGCCGGCTCCATGCCATGGCGGCGCTTGGTCTCGGCGGCTTCGGGCGAGTTCATGAAGTCGAGCATGGCGCGCACCGCATCGCCCTGCACCGAGGCCGCGCACAGCCCGGCCGAGAAGGTGGTGATGAACTGGACTTCCGCGGGCAGCGTGCCGAGCACCGCAATACCGTCCAGGTGCATCAGTTCGCTGAGCTGCTGAAAACCGAGCTCGACCTCGCCGCGCGCGACCAGGTTGCCCACCGGCACGCCCGGCGGCGGCTGGACGATGCGGCCCCGGATGCGATCGGCCAGACCCCAGCGTTCGAACAGCGCGGCCAGGTGTGTCCCGCTCGGCCCCGTGGAACAGCCGATGCTCCGTGCGGCCTCCACGGCCCGCCGCAACGCCGCCTCCGAGCCGATGTCCGGACGCGGCGCGTCGGACCGCACCGCGATCGCCACCGGCGAGCGCACGAGGTCGACCCGGCTGCCGGCGACGACGTGGCCCGAGGCGACCAGGCGGTCGACCGCGTCGGAGGCGAGCAGGACGACATCGAACGCCTCGCCGGCCTGCACGCGCCGGATCGCATCGACGCCGCCCACCGACTCGATCGCCACCACGCATCCGGTGCGCCGCGAGTAGGCGTCGGTCAACTCGGCCAGCACCTGGCGTGTGGCCATGGACGAGATGCCGGTGATCCTGGATGTCATGTCTTCTGAGGCGGCAAGGCGGCAGGCAGGGGCGATGGACCGAGGCGCTGCGCAGGCAGCGCGCCTCGTCCGCAGCGGAGCGTCATCTTGAACAGCGTGAACCATACATCAGCGTCACGCGGGCGCGACGGCGGCTGGCCGGGCTCTGCCTGCTACCGGCTGCAGCTTGGGCAGGCGCGGCAGCATCGCCTCCAACGGCGCCGCCCGCCCGGCGGCATCGGCAGCGCGTCCTGTCATGGGATAAGCTGTTCAACCGTCCCGCCTGCCAGGCCACATGAGTCCCCTCGGGCGCATCCGGCGCCCACCGACCGCAAACCCCAGCCCTGACCGTGACACTGCTCGCACACCTGATCAAAGCCCCGGCACTGACCGGAGCGGTCGCGCCATCGTCGCAGTTTCTGGCTAAAGCCATGGCCGACGCGGCCCAGGGTGCTGCGCACATCATCGAGCTGGGTGCTGGAACCGGCGCGGTGACCCGTGTCCTGGCACGCCAGTACCCGGACACGAGGTTGACCGTGGTGGAGCTGCAGTCCGCGTTGGCGGGAAAGCTGGCCAGGACCTATCCAGGGACCCTCGTGCACGCCGGGCCCGCCGCGGAGCTTCTCGACCAACTGAACGACGAAGGCCTGCGGGTGGTCATCGTGTCGAGCCTGCCGTTCCGCTCGATGCCCACCGTGGCACGGGTGGAGACGCGAAACAGCATCCTGCAATTCCTGCGCAGGAACCCAGGCAGTTGGCTCGTCCAGTTCACCTATCAGCCGCGTGCACCCTTTGCTGGCGAGCAGGGCTTCACCTGGAAGCGCAAGCGCACGGTGGTCGCGAACATACCGCCAGCGGGGGTCTGGACGCTGCGCGCAACGGCGTGACACGGCGGCGGCACCCGGTTGCACGGTGGTTCAGTCCAGTTCGCGCGCCAGCCGCAGGCCGTTGCACTGCCAACGCGTGCTGACTGCGAAGCCGGGAGCCGGGAGCCGGATCATCGTCACGAATGGAAGCGAAGGCCAAGCTTGCCTGCAATCTGACGGCTGAGCTCGGAGCGAACGAGTTTGCCCCGTTCAGTGCGAGGAATCTGGTCAAGATTCACGACACGGTGCGGGGCCCGATAGCCAAGTCGCTCGCGTGCGTAGGACAGCAAGGTTTGCTCCGACACATGCGCACCCGGATGCAAGGCCACCGCGCAGATCGGAACGTCCTGATGGGCCTTGTGCTTGATGGGCATCGCCGCGGCATCGCGAACTGCCGGGTGCCCGCAGATGACCTGCTCGATCTCTGCAGGATAGATGTTGATGCCGTTCATGATCATCATGTCGTCGGCGCGGCCACAGTGGATCAGCTGACCGTCCTCGGTCAGTTTGCCCAGGTCGCCAGGCAGAAACCACCCGCCCTGAAACGACTGCGCAGTGGCGTCGTCGTCGTCGATGTAGCCATCGATGAGACCGGGGCTCCTGATCCGGATCAGACCGATCACTTCCGCTGCAAGCGTCTGCATGGATCGATCGACGATCTGGACTTGCAGGCCGGGTAGCGGCGTTCCCACCGTGCCTGAAATCGCGTCGACACCGGGTGACGCGGCAACGGCTATCGGACCTGTCTCGTTGCTTGCGTAGCGGACAAGCAGGTTCGGGCATAAGGACCGCCGGATGCGTTGACGCAATTCATCGCTGACTGTCGAGGCGCCTATCGAGAGCGCCCTGATCGCGCCAAGCACAGCGGTGGCACTCCGTGGCAAGCCGGCAAGCATCTTCTCGGCATGAAAGACCGTGATGTGCAATACAGTGAGCGACAGCTGACGGCACAAGACAAGTGGATCGATGGTGACCCCCGCCGACAAACCATACGATGCCCCGGCCCGCAGTGCCTCGTGCAGTCGATGCTTCGGATGCGCGAAATCGAAGTGACTCAGCGACGAGATGCGGTCGGTCGGATCGATTCCCAGCCAGGAAGAGGCCATTGACGAGCGAGCCGCTTCCTGCGCATGGGTGACCGGGATCAGCTTCGGGCGACCTGTGGTGCCGGAACCGGTGATCAGCAGCCAAGGTGCAGAAGGGTTTTCGGACAAGATCGCCGGATTGATCTGCATCCGGGCGCCGGCAAGGGCATGCCGATCGATCTGCAGGAACGGAACACCCGCATCGAAGCGATCCGGCTGATCAGTGGCCAGCACGGCAACCCTGGCGCGCGCTGCCATGTCCATGCCTTGCATCGGAGTCGCGCTGCGCGGAATGGATACGACGGTGGCACCCAGGCGCGTCAGGGCGAGCATCGTGAGAACCAGGGTCGGCTCGTCGACAAACGTCATGCCGACGACATGACCGGCCCGCACCCCCTGTTCCCACAAGTGCTGGGCGAACCTCCAGGTGAGATCGTTCACCTCGAGATAGCTGATCTCCCTGTCCGGCAAGAGCAGTGCAGGTGCATCCGGCGTTGCCTGTGCATGTCTGACAAGGTCGGCAGTGATGTTTCGCTGTTCCACTTTCTCGATCCGTGCGCACGACTGCGCCTCGACCGCCGATGGTGAAGCCTCGTCCTGCACGACGCGCGCCGTTCGGCACGGCCGCCGCGACGCCAGGCCGCAGCCCAAGCTGAAGCGGCGTCAGGTCGCGGGTTCGGACATCGGAGGCCTCCAACAGGCGGCTTGCAGTATCGCGCAGCGCAGCGCCTTGCAAGTCGGCGCCCGGCGAGCCCGGCGCAGCAGCCCTGCCCGTCATCGTCTATCAGCCGCGGCGCCACTTCGCCCGGCATCGGCGCTGCCTTCCTGCCCTGCCAGCGCCCGCCACAATCCAACGCCATGAACTCGCGTCTGTCTGCGGTGGGTGCTCTGTCCGGGGCCGCCTTCGCCACCTTGCTGCTGATCGCCCTCATGATGGGTGGCAATCACGTGGCCGCCCGCGTGGCCTTCGATCACGGCGTCGACGTGGTCACGGCAGTGACCTTTCGCAGCGCCGTCACGGCGCTCGTCGTGGCCCTCCTGCTCGTCGTCTATCGGGTGCCGATCAGGCTCAGTGCTCGGCACCGGCGAGCGCTGCCGGGCATCGGCGTGCTGGTTGCCGTGCAGAGTCTGTGCCTGTATTCGTCGGTCGCACGACTGCCGGTGGCGCTCGCGCTGTTGGCGTTCAACACCTTTCCGCTGTGGACCGCGTTATGGGCACGCCTGGTCTACAAGCACCGCCCAGAACGACGCTTCCTGCTCGCCATGCCGGTCATGCTGCTGGGTCTGGCGCTGGCCCTGGACGTGCTGGGCGCGGCATCCGGACTCGGCGCCGCCGCGCAGTGGCAGCAGATCGGCACAGGCGTGGCGTTCGCCCTGGCCGCCGCGGCGACGTTCGGCCTGGCACTGGTGCTCACCCAGCATGAAGCAGGCGACCTCGACGGCCGCCTGCGAACCGCGACGACGATGGCGCTGGTGGCACTGCTGGCCCTTGCCGGATCCACGCTGCAGGGAGGGCTGCATCTGCCCAACGCTGCCGCCGGCTGGGTGGGCCTGGCCGCACTGACGTTCCTGTATGGAACTGCCTTCACCATCATGTTCACGGTGCTGCCGAAACTGGGCGTGGTGGGCAACTCGGCGATCATGAACGTCGAGCCGATCTTCGCGCTCGCACTGGCGTGGGCGGTGCTGGGCCAGTCCATTGCAGCGGTGCAGGTCCTGGGCGGTGTCATCGTCGTCGCCACCATCGTCTGGCTGGGGCTGCGCAGGCGTTGACGGGCCGCCAGGGTGCGCACGCCGTGCGCGGCGGCACAGGTCAGTCGATGTCGCGCGCCAGCCGCAGCCCGCTGAACTGCCAGCGTGCGTCGGCGGGGAAGAAGTTGCGGTAGCTGGCGCGGATGTGCGAACGCGGCGTGGCACACGAGCCGCCGCGCAGCACCAGTTGGTTGATCATGAACTTGGCGTTGTACTCGCCCGCTGCGCCGTCCCAGGCGCGAAAGCCCGGGTAAGGCGCATGGCTGCTGCTCGTCCATTCCCAGACGTCACCGAACAGCTGCTGCAGCCCCGGCTGCACACGCGCCGCCGGCACCGGGTGCAAGGCCTTCGATTCGACGAAGTTGCCCTCGGCGATGGCCTCGGCCGCCAGCGGCGCGGCGGCATGTTCCCACTCGGCTTCGGTGGGCAGGCGCAGCGGCGTGCCGCCGCCGAGCTGCGCCGAGCGCCAACGGGCGTAGGCGTCGGCTTCATAACAGCTGATGTGGACGACGGGCGTGTGCTCGTCCAGCGGCACCAGCCCGTGCAGCGTGAAGGCCCCCCAGCGCCCGGGCTGCGCCGCGTCGCGCCGCTCCTGACTGGTCGTTTCGCCGGGTTCGGCCCGTTCAACGAACATCGATGGTTCTTACCCCCTGCCTCGAACCTCCACCCTAGCCGTGCCGGGTTAAGGTCGCGTGTTTTCCGATGGTTAAGAATGATTGACGAGAAATCCCGTTAACCTTTCGGAAGCCACCGCGCTTAAGGGCCCGGAAATCGCCGCGTGCGACAAATGGCTCCGGCGTCCGTCGTGACGGTCGGCGCGGGCAGACAGGAGCTTTCGGCTTTGGGCGGCATACCGCTATCGGATATCCTCGAACGGGGGCGCAACAATTTCGATCTCGTGCGGCTGGCCGCGGCCGCGTCGGTCATCGTCAGCCATTCGTTCCTCATCGCCGGCGGCCCGCTTTCCGCCGAGCCGCTGTCCGGCATGTC
>JACZKT010000219.1 GCA_014859905.1 Rubrivivax sp. | reverse complement strand
TGGCAGACCCGTCGTGGTCGGCAAGTTGGGCCAGCAGATGCCAGCGGCGGCCCGCGGCCAGCGGCCAGGTGACCCGCAGCGTGCCCGCTGCCGGCAACTCCCAACGACCGCTGCGCGCTCCGGCCAGCCAGGGCATCAGCTCGCGCTGTCGGCAGTGCAGCAGCTCGGTGTAAAGCGCCAGCATGCGCGCTTGAGGCGCGTGCTGGCGTTGCGGCCAGTCGAGCTTGCTGTTCAGGAACGTACTTTCGGCATTCGGGTCGGGAATGCGGCTGCGCACCGCCGGGTCGGCAAAGCGGGCGCAGCGGCCGAACTCGGCACGCCGGCCGTTCCTGACGGCCTGGGCCAGCTCGCCATCGAAATCGCAGAAGTACTGGAAAGGCGTGGCGGCGGCGTATTCCTCGCCCATGAACAGCATCGGGGGCGACGGGGCCAGCAGCACGCAGGCCGCCAGGGCGCGCAGTGCATCGTCGCGGCCCGCGGCCGCCGCCTGTTGCGCGATGCGGTCGCCGAAGGCACGGTTGCCGACCTGGTCGTGCGTCTGCAGCGAATTGACGAAAGCCAGCGGTGGCAGGTGCGCCGACGGCGTGCCGCGCGGCCTGCCTGCGGCGTAGGCGGAAGCCTCGCCCTGGTAGGCGAATCCTTCGGCCAGCGCGCGGCCGAACTGCTGCAGCGGCGTGGCCGCGAAGTCGATGTAGTAGCCGTCGGTCTCGCCGGTGGCCAGCACGTGCAGTGCGTGGTGGACGTCGTCGTTCCACTGTGCGTCGGCACCCGAGGCCAGGCCCGCGGCGTCGCGCACGAGCCGCGCCGCATCGTTGTCGTGGTTCTCCAGGACCAGGTGCACCGCGCGCTTGCGCCCCGGACCGTTGCGCAGCTCCAGCGCCAGTTCGTCGGCGAAGTGCAGCGCCGAGCGGTCGTGCATGGCGTGCACGGCGTCGATGCGCAGGCCGTCGAGGTGGAATTCCTCCACCCAGTACAGCGCGTTGTGGATGAAGAAGTCGCGCACCGTGCGGCTGTGCTCGCCATCGAAATTGATCGCCGCGCCCCAGGGCGTGGGCACCTCGCTGTTGAAGAAGGCACGGGCGTAGGCGTGCAGGTAGTTGCCGTCCGGGCCGAAGTGGTTGTAGACGACGTCCATCAGCACCATCAGGCCGCGCGCGTGGGCCGCTGAGACCAGCTGCTTGAACTCGTCGGGCGTGCCGTAGCTGGCATCGGGCGCAAAGAGCAGCACGCCGTCGTAGCCCCAGCCGCGGCGGCCGGGAAAGTCGGCCACCGGCATCAGCTCGATCGCCGTCACGCCCAGGGCCACCAGGTCATCGAGGCGGCCGATCGCGGCACTGAAAGTCCCTTCGGGCGTGAAGCAGCCGACATGCAGTTCGTAGATCACCGCCTCATGCCAGGGCCGACCGCGCCAGGCGTCGTCGGGCCAGTCAAAGGCCAGCGGGTCGGTCAACATACTCGGCCCGTGCACGTCATCGGGATTGCAGCGTGAAGCCGGATCGGGCACCGCCGCACCGCCATCGATGCGGAAGGCGTAGCGGACGTTCGCGTCGGCATGCTCCGCGGCGAGCTCGAACCAGCCACCGGCGAGCGGCTGCATCGCATGGTCGCCGGCTTGCGGACCGCCGACGCGAACCAGATCGACGCGCTGCGCAGCGGGGGCCCAGAGTCTGAACAGTGCCGTGCCGTCGGTGTCGAGGCGGGCGCCAAAGGGCATCTCGTGCCGGCGCTTCACGGCTGCCCCCGGGTTGCGAAGCGGATCAGCGCCAACGCACGGCCCGACAGCTCGTACGGCGTCGCCGGGCCAACGCGCAGCTGCGGCGGCGTGACCGCCAGCGCGGTGTCGATCAGCAACTCACCGGCGCCCAGCCCCAGATCGGCCGGCAAGGTGAACGTCACCGGGTTGGCATCGGCGTTGAAGAGCAGCACGAAGCTGTCGTCGCGCACTGCGCGGCCGCGCCCGTCGACCTCGTTCAGCCCGTCTCCCGACAGGAAGACGGCCAGCGCGCGGGCGTGGTCGTGGCCCCATTCCTGTTCGGTCATCTCCGAGCCGTCGGGCTGCAGCCAGACGATGTCGCGGATCGCGCTGCCGTGCAGCGGGCGGCCCTGGAAGAAGTCGCGGCGGTGAAACACCGGGTGCGCCGCACGCAGTGCGACCAGGCGCTCGGTGAACGCCAGCAAGGCGCGCTGATCGCTGCCCTGCGTCCAATCGAGCCAGCTGATCTCGTTGTCCTGGCAGTAGGCGTTGTTGTTGCCGCCCTGGCTGCGACCGATCTCGTCGCCGGCCAGCAGCATCGGCACGCCCTGCGACAGCAACAAGGTGGCGATGAAATTGCGCTGCTGTCGAGCCCGCAGCGCGCGCACGCCCGGGTCGTCGCTCGGCCCTTCGGCGCCGCAGTTCCATGACAGGTTGTGGCCGTGGCCATCGCGGTTCTCTTCGCCATTGGCTTCGTTGTGCTTGTCGTTGTAGGACACCACGTCGGCGAGCGTGAAGCCATCGTGGGCAGCGAAGAAGTTGATGCTGGCGTAGGGCCTGCGGCTGCTGCGGTTGTAGAGGTCGCTGGAGCCGGTCAGGCGCTGCGCGAACTCGCCGATGATCCCGCCCTCGCCTTTCCAGCAGGCGCGCATGGTGTCGCGGTACTTGTCGTTCCACTCCGCCCAGCCGACCGGGAAATTGCCGACCTGGTAGCCACCGGAGCCGAGGTCCCACGGCTCGGCGATGAGCTTGACGCGCGACAACACCGGGTCCTGGCGCAGGACGTCGAAGAAGGCGCTCAGCCGGTCGACCGCGTACAGCTCGCGCGCCAGCGCCGAAGCCAGGTCGAAGCGAAAGCCGTCGACGTGCATCTCCAGCACCCAGTAGCGGAGACTGTCCATGATCAGCTGGACGACTCGCGGATTTTGCATGTTCAGCGTGTTGCCGCAGCCGGTGAAGTCCACGTGGAAGCGCCAATCGTTGGGCTGCAGCCGGTAGTACGATGCGTTGTCGATTCCGCGCAGGGACAGCGTCGGGCCCAGCTGGTCTCCCTCGGCGGTGTGGTTGTAAACGACGTCGAGAATGATCTCGATGTTCGCGGCGTGGAGCCGGTCTTCGTTGGCTACGAGGTCGTCGCGTGGGAGCCCAACGGCGGCGGAGATGTCGAGTACGTCGCGGTCCCCTACCTGAATGGGCACATCGCCACCGCGCTCGCGCACCCGGCGACCGAGGAGACACAAGAGCCCAGGATCGACACGTACAGCGAGGCGAACGTCCGCCCGATGCCGGATTCCCCGAGTGCTGGCGAGACGGCTGCCATCGATGCCGCCCGCGCGAAACTCGGCGAGCTGTTCCCGGACCGGAAGTGGGAGTACGGCATCAAGCAGTACCTGTTCCTGTATTCCAAGGACGGCATGGGTATGGTCATGGGCACCACGCTCGACGGCCAGCTCGGCATCTACAGCAGCGCGATCACGTTGGCGGAGTAGGCCCGCCGC
>JACZKT010000218.1 GCA_014859905.1 Rubrivivax sp. | reverse complement strand
CACTTCGAGCAGTTCTTGCTCTTCGATCGCGGACGCGCGTTCGAACACCGTGCGAGCGAGTTGTTTCTCTTTGGGAGACCAGGTGAAGTCTTGCATTTCGGGCTGCGAGCTGCGGAAGTGGTGATTGCGCTGCCTAACGTTCGAGCTAAGCGGGCGACGACGGCAGGACGCCAGGCCCGGGCTGGCGAAAATGTACCGCGTACCGCCAGCCCGGGCCTGGTGGCCTGCCGTTGGCGCTCCGCTTGAGCGAGGGGTTAGGCGTCAGCGCACGGGCGTTTGAGATGACTGGTTTGATGTATAGTTGACATGGATAGTCAACTATCCAAATGGTCATTTGATCATTTGGATGTACAGTGCGGCCATCCAATGAGGAGCACCACGTGGACACCCCCTCGAAATCCAACCTGCTCAAGTTCATCGACTACGCCATCATCAAGGGGTTGGTTAACCCCAACACCGGTGCTGGATGGAAGGCCGCGTGCAACAAAATCCTGGAGGAGTATGGCGCGGATGATGACCTGTCGTCGGTCGACGTGCCATCCGAGGTCCTGCGATTCAACAACCGTCATCCGAACCTGCTTTCGCCGGACTCACTGAACCAATACCAGAAGCGGATTCAACTGGTGATGAGCGAGTTTGCGAAGTACCGCTCGAGCCCGACGACCTACAAGGGTGTGCTCACGCGCCCTACAAGCAACGGGAAGGCGCAAGACAAGCGCAAACCCGAACCCGCGAAGACAGTGCACGAAGCGCCGGCGCCGCCGCCATCCACGCCAGAGCCTCAGACGCATGGCGGGCGTCACGTAACTGGCGCGGCAACCGAAACGAGCTTGATGATGCCGTTTCCGCTCCGGCCGACGTTTCTCGCCCAGATCATCATTCCTCGCGACCTGACGAAGGATGAAGCGGCGCGGCTGTGCACCTTCATTCAGGCATTGGCACAGGATGGACAGACGCCATAAAGGGCGAAGGGCTGAACGTGCGACCGTTCAACCCTTCATTGCAGCAACGTCCGTGTGGGACAGCTCAGCTTGTGAGCAAGATCAAGCAGAAGGATCGGTGATGAGAGTGACGATCAGGAGAGCCGACTGCTGTCAAGTGCTGCGAACTTGACAGCCGCAGTTTAGCAGAGGCAGGGGCACCACCGGTGCCCCTGTTTGTCTTTGCGGAGGAACAGCGACACCCGGCTTCTGACGCCTAACGTTAAATGGACGGAAGCCCAGCGCAGGCGATGGGCGCCCCATATTGGCGAGTGGGAAGATGCCTACCGATCAGCTCACCCATACAGGTGCCCTCCTCGAACCTACGTCCGGGTGATGGAGCGGCGATATGGGCGGTCTAAAAATGGCCGGATGAAACGCATCACGACTGCCACCCCCGCCGTTCAAGCGCCCGTCCACGGCCCGCCATCGTCGCCGCCCGTCCGGGTCGCATCATCGGGCACGCTCTCGTCCGCAGCAAGCCGCATCGTCGACGCGTCGGGCAACGCCGATGCCTGCTCCGCCGTCGATCTACCGCCCCGCCTGCTCGACCGCATGCGTGAAGCCATCCGACTGCGCCACTATTCGATCCGCACCGAGGACGCCTACGTCGACTGGGCACGGCGCTTCATCCTGTTCCACGGCAAGCGCCACCCGTTGGACATGGCAGCGGCCGAGGTGATGGCCTTTCTCACCCACCTGGCCGTCGAGCGCCAGGTGGCCGCGACGACCCAGAACCAGGCCAAGTCCGCCCTGCTCTTCCTGTACGGCGTCGTGCTGGAAGTCAAGCTGCCCTGGCTGGACGAGATCGTGGCCGCCAAGCACCCGCGGCGCCTGCCCGTCGTGCTGACCCCGCGCGAGGTGCGTCTGGTGCTCAACGAACTCAACGGCACCGCCGGCCTGGTGACCTCCCTGCTCTACGGCACCGGCATGCGCCTGCTGGAAGCCCTGCGTCTGCGCGTCAAGGACATCGACTTCGAACGCCGCGAATTGATCGTGCGCGACGGCAAGGGCGGCAAGGACCGCGTCACCGTGCTGCCCGAAAACCTGATCCAGCCTCTGCAGGCACAACTGGCCAAGGCGCAGGCGTGCCATGTCAGGGACCTGGCCGAAGGCTACGGCGCCGTCTGGCTGCCGTCAGCGCTGAGCGTGAAGTACCCGCGCGCGGCCTATGCCTGGGGGTGGCAGTGGGGGTTTCCGGCGGCTACCCGATCGGTCGACCCGCGCTCCGGCGCCACGCGGCGCCACCACATCCAGGAATCGTCGGTGCAGAAGGTCGTGGCCACCGCCGCGCGCCGCGCCGGCATCGACAAGCCCTGCTCACCGCACGTGATGCGCCATTCCTTCGCCACGCACATGCTGCAGGCCGGCTACGACATCCGCACCGTGCAGGAACTGCTCGGCCACAGCGATGTCTCCACGACCATGATCTACACCCACGTGCTCAACCGGGGTGGCCGCGGCGTGCGCTCGCCTTTCGACCAGATCTGACCGCTGCGGCGGACGCCGGCGCCGCCTGCGGAGCGCTCGCCTTTGGCGCCCTTGCCACCTCTGCCGTCTCTGCCGTCTCTGCCGTCTCTGCCGGCCTTGTCGCCTTTGTAGCCCTTGTCGCCCTTGTCGCCCGTTTGGCCGGTGACACCCGTTTCGCCTTCGTCGCCGCGGCCGCCGCAGCGGTCAGATC
>JACZKT010000217.1 GCA_014859905.1 Rubrivivax sp. | reverse complement strand
CACTTCGAGCAGTTCTTGCTCTTCGATCGCGGACGCGCGTTCGAACACCGTGCGAGCGAGTTGTTTCTCTTTGGGAGACCAGGTGAAGTCTTGCATTTCGGGCTGCGAGCTGCGGAAGTGGTGATTGCGCTGCCTAACGTTTGAGCTAAGCGGCACACCGCGGCGTGACGCGCTTGGGCCAGAATGAAATGAGGCCCAAGCGTGGCATGCCGTGGCGTGTCCGCTTGAGCGAAGGGTTAGGCGCCGCCGCGATGTTGCTCATGCCGGCACAGGCATGCTGTGCCACCAGATACGGCACTGCTTGCACAAACCGCCCTCGAACTCTGCCTGTAGCACCCCGTCCAGGACCATGCGCGGCAGGGGGTCGCCTGGGTTATGCGCGACCAAGTTCGTTCCTGTTGACCTCGCCCAGATCTGGAAGAGCTCTTCCGATGCCACTTGATACGTGACATGCCAATGTGCAATGCCGCCACCAGCCGACGAGGCAAGCACCTCGTACGTGAGCTGCGGGTCATCCTGCAGCTTGATGCGACGCCAGTACTCGGCAAGCTGTGCATGGCCAGTCTGAACCGCGAACGGTGTGTTGTGATAGCTGGCGTCCGCGGCGAAAAGCGCTGAGAACATGCCTTCGTCCCGCTTCTCCCACGCTTCCTTGTAGCCGTGCATGAATTGTTCAATGTCCAAGGTGCACCTCTGGTGTGTTAGGCGCCTAACGTTCGAGCTAAGCGGGCGACAACGGCAGGACGCCAGGCCCGGGCTGGCGAAAATGTACCGCGTACCGTCAGCCCGGGCCTGGCGGCCTGCCGTTGGCGCTCCGCTTGAGCGAGGGGTTAGACCCCACTGGCGCTACGGCTTGAATGCTTCTGGCCAAAGGAAGTATGCGCCGTACTTTGAACCACGAAACTCGCCGCCGGCGTCTTTGCCTTTGGGGGTGAGGTACGGCTTACCCTCCTTCAGTTCAAGAAACCCAGTGGCAACCAGTTTCTCGATCAGATCTGCGGTCTTGAGGCCCAATTTCTGTGCCAGCTTCGACGAGGTGAGTTTTGTTGTCTGTTCATCATCTTCCGGCTTTGCATCGGCGTCCTGGGCCACTCGCTCCAACGAAATGCGAACCTCTTCACTTACTCGGATGATTCTTTGCGCCTCTTCGTAGGCGTCTCGGTACAGGTCCGTGTCTTCCGAGCGTCGGATCAGCACACCCATTTCATTGTTATTGACCTGGCTGAACTCGTAGAGATTCAGGCTTGTGATGATGCACAGCGACTCATTCAAGTAGCACTTGGCGTGCAGATTCTTGCAGTAGCTGGTGCGAATGTAGGTGAGTTCCTGGAGCCACGACATCTCGGCCGGTTGAAGCTCGCTTTTCCCGTAGACGATGCGTACATCAATCTTGAGGCGATTCTTGTCAGACAGCAGTTCCTTGATCCGGTCATTGAGTTTCAGGAACGGGCTGATGAGGATCAGGCGATCCTTGGCCTCCTTGATGAGTTCTTCGAGGAAGTAGTTCGTCGCGCTGGTGTTCAGGAATTTGGCCATGCTGCGGATGGTACGCCAGGGGTGTGTTTGTGGGGTCTAACGTGGCGTTAAGCGGCGGCCGTAGGCCGTCCGCTTGAACGCAGGGTTAGGCAGGCCGTACTCGGCCGCTTGGTGCACACGGGCTGCGCACTGCCGAGCAGCCACTGGATTTAGCCGCGGCTTGAGGCGTGCATACGCAGTGCAGTACGTGTGCTCACCACCGGTGGTCCCAAGCGTCCACGCCGCCGAGGACCGGGTACCCGCGCCGGCCCTCGCGCACGAGAACTGTGTGGACAACGGCAAGTAGTGGGTCCGCGCCGGAGGGCGCGGGCGAGATGACGCTTGCACACCGCCGGTGCCCAACAGCGATGAACGCACTGGTGTACGCCTGGATGCCACGCACTGCCGCGATGGTGCCAAACAGCACATGGCCAACAGCGACGGCGTGGTTCTTGGCATGGGCAGTCGAGGTCTGCGGCTTTCAACGCCTAACGTTTGAGCTAAGCGGCGCCTTGCGGCAGGACGCGCATGGCCCAGAATGAAATGAGGGCCATGCGTGGCATGCCGCAAGGCGTCCGCTTGAGCGAAGGGTTAGGCCTCATAGTCGGCGTGTCCGATGACGACTTCCAACCTTAGCGACCTGATTAAGCGCTCGACACCCTTGACGTGATTCGCACCAACAATGAGCAGCGTTGGTCCTTCTGTGTTTTCAAGCGCACGGGCAATCCATGCGGCCTCTCTGACTTGACTTGAGAGCCTATTTAGGCGTGCTCGCAATGGCCCTGAGTTGGAACCACTGCCCACCCTCATGGTAATGTGACTCAGTTGTGCATCGCTGATTCCAAGTGAAAACCTCTCATCGGACGAGAGATCGACCATCCTGTAGCTCAGACCTTGAACGTGCGCGACTGTTTTACCTACGGAATGGTGCGAATTGTGTCGAGCGAGACCTTCGGGCGAAGCTTCCTCCGCGATTAGGCGAATTTGGTGCAACCGGCACAGACTGGAGACGAATTCTGTGTATGCCTGAATTTGAACTGTGGTCCGGCGCCTTTCGTCGCCAAACTGCAGGGGGTGATTGGTTCCTAGAATGACGAGCCGGAATCGCATTTATGAGGCCTAACGTTTGAGCTAAGCGGGCGCCAACGGCAGGACGCCAGGCCCGGGCTGGCGAAAATGTACCGCGTACCGCCGGACCGGGCCTGGTGGCCTGCCGTTGGCGCTCCGCTTGAGCGAGGGGTTAGGCCTCATCGAGCTCCTCCACCCACCAAAGCATGGCATCTGCGAAAATGGACAGAGAGAATCCGAGCGTCCATTTGGTGTTACCCGGGCCTGTTCCGGACAGCACTGTGAGCGGCTGATCTGGTTTGTCAAATAGACGCGTTACTTCATCAGCATGGATGATCTTGTCGCAGACATCCTTAATCGTGAATCGCCAGCCCTTTGTGACGCTCTTCGACTCAAGCTCCATAAAGCCGACATTCTCCATGTACTTCTCCGTGCCTGCATATGGTATGCCTTGATAGAACTTCGTGCGCAGCGCTATGGCTAACGCGAGCATTTTTGTAGTAAGGAGTTCGTCGTACGTTGCTTGCGTTGCGCCGGCTCTATCGCGATGAACGCTATTGAATAGCATCTCGCATGCAGCAACATCAAGCGCATGGCACTCGATTGCCAACTCTCGTATGGCTTGAAAGGAGATGCTATGACGACCGCGAACTTCCATATGAGGCCTAACGTTTGAGCTAAGCGGCACGCACCGGCAGGCGGGCAGCGTGGCACCATGAAATGGGCCACGCTGACCGAATGCCGGTGCGTGTCCGCTTGAGCGAAGGGTTAGGCAGCATTGCGCTTCTTGTTACGCCGAAAGACTGCCGCAAAGATTAAGAACAGCGCCAACCAAACAAGGGTTCGGAACGTCATCGCAACTACGCTTGTTTCCGCGATGAAGCCATTCGGCGTGTACTTGTACAGAACGGCTCCAAGCACGCTCAGATTGAGTGCGCAGATGAGTGCCGCACCATGGACACCAAATCCAAGCGACTTCAATGCGAGGATGCCGACGAGGACGTAGGCGGCTCCCATGATCGTATTGGACCAAAGTAGAGGCAAGTACACCACGTAGCCAGGATCGGCGCCGAGCAGCACTCTGGCACCAGCAATCATGGTGACAATGCCGAACAGCACCGCCGAGTACGCGGCTGCTTTAAACATTCTCTCGGGGAGTAGGTTGGACAAGGCGCGTCCCTATGCTGCCTAACGTTTGAGCTAAGCGGCACGCACCGGCAGGCGGGCAGCGTGGCACCATGAAATGGGCCACGCTGACCGAATGCCGGTGCGTGTCCGCTTGAGCGAAGGGTTAGGCATCAGGCCGCGACGCGTTGAGCGAGTGCTTCTTGAGCGAGTGTGTTGATGCTCTTGCCCTCAGCCTGTGCAGCGATGGCAAGCCTTTCATGCAGCTCCGGTGGAATGCGAAGGTTGAACTTCCCAGAGTAGCTGCGACGCGGCTCGATTCCCTTCTCTTTGCAGACCTCAAGAAAGACCGCCAAGGACTTCTTGAACTCTGCTCTGAGCTCCTTCGGCGTCTTGCCATAGAAGTCGGCACCGCCAGTGAGACCGAGAATCTCTCCTCTGAACATGTCAATTTCCGGGTCGTACTCGATCCTTGCGTTGTATCCGTCTACCGTCATCACGTTCATGGCTTCACTCCATGTTGCTCAAGCCACCTCTTCACTGACACCACTGCGCCCTTGTCTGTCTTTGGCGACGGATGTGGTCTGTGGAAGACGCGAACCTCGTTGAACAGCACGACTGCGACGCGACTACCTTCGCGTTCGCTGACTTCCGCGCCAAGCCCACTCAGAAGTGCTTCGATGTCTTTCCAGGCGATGTTCGCGCTGGTCGGGTGTGCGAAGACTGCTTCCAGGGTCTTCTGATGCGCGCGCTTCATGTACAAATGGTACCGGAAGACGGTACCGAGCGCAACACAGGTGGATTCTGATGCCTAACGTTCGAGCTAAGCGGCTGCCGTAGGCAGTCCGCTTGAGCGAGGGGTTGGGCCGGCGGGCGACCGGGTGAGGCAGGCGTGCCGAAGCCCGAAGCGAGAGCTGCGCCCCGCCGTGGCCCCCGCCCGGGCGCCTCGCGTGTGAAACGGCTTGAGCATGATGACGCTACACCCCGCTGGGCTGGCCCGGCGTAGCAACGCGCACCCGAACGCCGCGATGTTCGAGATCAGCGGCTGCACTGGCAAAGCAAGTATTTCCACGGCGGGGCCCAACGTTCGAGCTAAGCGGGCGACAACGGCAGGACGCCAGGCCCGGGCCGGTGAAAATGTACCGCGTACCACCGGCCCGGGCCTGGTGGCCTGCCGTTGGCGCTCCGCTTGAGCGAGGGGTTAGGCCGCACTCGGCAGACCTACGTGCTGTGGCTTGCTTTTGTTGCTTGGGCGGGCATCTTCGGTCGCGCTCGCCAAGAACTCACGCCTCTTGATTTCCGTGATGATCAGGCGCATCGGCCTTACCGTGCATGGGCGACCTGGCGCGTTCTTCTCGATCGTTTCGGATACGGATGCACCATCTGCAAGTATGGCTGGGAACATGTCTTCGAGATGTTTCGCATGAAGCTTCTTATTCCCAAAGTCGATTTGGGTGAGGCCGTCTCGGTTTGTTTCGATGCGCCAACCATGCTCGCGGGCGATAGCAATCGTGAGATTGACAAATTGACTCTTGTTCATGCGCGGACCTCGACTAGAGATGTGGAAGCCAGTGTAGGCACGACGCAGCGCAAAAAGCTAGTTCAGTACCATCAAATTCTTTGCCACCGCGTTGCCCAGAGACGCGACCGTGTAGCGCACTGAACGGGCGGCACTACTCCCGGTGGGCACGGGAGTGCGCTTGTTGTGCGGCCTAACGTTCGAGCTAAGCGGGCGACGACGGCAGGACGCCAGGCCCGGGCTGGCGAAAATGTACCGCGTACCGCCAGACTGGGCCTGGTGGCCTGCCGTTGGCGCTCCGCTTGAGCGAGGGGTTAGGCCACATCGCGCAACAAGAACGATTTGGATGTTTGGATCAGCTCAAGCATCTTGGCGTACGACATCTGCCCGTGTGTGAGCGGCTTCTTGTTCATAGACTCGTCAATGGTGACGCCAGACCACTTGACTGGCAGAAGCGCCTTCTCCGCCGGATTGAAGTTGAAGACTAGGTCATGCGCAAAGCAGTTTCGGAGAATGCGCCAGAAGATGAACCAAGGTTGTGCCTTTAGTTTATCGAGTTGACCGGTCTCGTGGCAGTAGAGCTTGGTCAGCGGGAACAAATCAGTTAGTGCAGAGCGATACGCGAACATGTAGAGATCATCTGTCGCGATCTTCATCGTCTTCTCGTCGTGTACCAGACGCTTCACGGTCGGGAAGAGTTGGAGTTTCGGGTCCAGGGCGTCGTGAATCGCGTCAAAGTAGTCAGGCGTGTCTGGATAGCTCCAGAGCACCAGACTTGCGTACGCGAGCTCGATGCGATTGAGGGCTGTTCGGTACTGCCCGATGAGTGGCGACGCTTCGTTCATGTGGCCTAACGTTTGAGCTAAGCGGCACGCACCGGCAGGCGGCGCATGGCCCAGAATGAAATGAGGGCCATGCGACGAATGCCGGTGCGTGTCCGCTTGAGCGAAGGGTTAGGCGGCGCTCGACGCCTGGCGATGGTGGGTGGAAATGCGCGCAAGCATGCCCCCGAGGCAGCGGTCAATGCAGCGGCATGCAGAAGCTGCCGCGCGAACCGACGCATCTTAGGCCTGCACAGCAGGCAGGGGCGTTTGAGGTGCACGGCTCGCCTTCGCGCAGGCAACTCTTGGCTTCGCTGCGTCGCGCGGGAGACAAACCTTCAGCGCCACCCTTGGCCGGTGGCGGATGCTCGGAAACACTACTGGGCGCGGGCCCAGGCTGCAGCAGCGAGCCCGCGCAGGAGATGAGCAGAATGGAGCTCGCAATCAAGATAGAGGCGGGTATGAGCGTGCGCGAGGCCATGGATTCACCGTTCGTCATGTGCAGTGTATCGGGATGATGACGCGCTCGTCGGAGGTCGCGGCCGTTCGCACTGCCGGCACGCCGCGGTGGCCGCCTGCGACGCCTAACGTGGCGTTAAGCGGCGGCCGTAGGCCGTCCGCTTGAACGCAGGGTTAGCCCGCACTGCGCTGACCGTGCAGAGCTTGCATTTCTCAGCGCCGCCAGACAGGACCATAGCGGAGTCGTGCGACAACTCGGTGGATTGGCTACTCATTGGCCGATTCTGTCCGTGCGCCACCGTCACCGCAACTGCGCGCCACTGCTGGCCTGCCAAGGACCACAACTGACTGACTGCCAGGCGCAGCACTGCCGCGCGAAGCGCGAACCACAAGCTGACTATGGAGCTGTCGATCACCGAAGACTGTTCCGGAGGCAACCGATTCAACTTCCTCTGTCTTCTCGTGGCCGGCATGGGAAGACGGTCCCGTTCAACTTCCCGCGCTGCGCGTAGCCGAGGCGCGCCCGGCGCTGGTAAGCAACTGACGCGGGGCAAAGCGCGGGCGCCGCGCTCCGGCGTGGAGCTACTCGGACGCTGCGCGCGCTTGCATTGCATTTTGTGCGGGCTAACGTTCGAGTTAAGCGGGCGACGACGGCAGGACGCCAGGGCCCGGTTGGCGAAAATGTACCGCGTACCGCCAACCGGGCCCTGGTGGCCTGCCGTTGGCGCTCCGCTTGAACGAGGGGTTAGGCCGCATTCTCATCAAAGTAGTCGCTGTCAATCTTCGGAATCTTGACGACTCGCGCGGAAACACCAATCCCGTAATCAATCATCAGGCCGGCGAGGCGCGGGCCATCGATCAAGACGATTCCTTCGACTGATTTGGCATAGTCTCGTGCTTGGGTAGAAAAGAGCGAGGTGGTGATAAAGACGCCCTTCCTTGCCTTCTGGCCTGCCAGCGCACCGTAAAAGGCCTGCAGATGTGGCCGACTAATGTTCTCTTGCCAGCGCTTGGCCTGGACATAGACCTTCTCAAGTCCAAGTCTGTCGAGTGAAATCACACCGTCAATTCCGGCGTCTCCAGGTCCTCCTACCTGCTGAAGGTCAGCTCGGTTCGCCCCGTAGCCCATTTCGTGGAGCAAATCCAGCACTACCCGCTCAAAGAAGGACGGCGAAACAGAGGCGAGAATCTCCAAAAGCTCTGAAGCTGCGGACTTCCGCAGTTCTGCAACCGCGACCTCCAGTTGATCGTCGGGGCTTGCGACCGAAGGAACGGTGGCTGCGGGTGGCGTTGGAATAGGTGACTCGTCCGTAGACCCCAATGCCTTGAGTTTGACGCCAATGAAATCCATGGCGAGCTTCTGCGTCAACTCTGGGGAGAGCGGCGCAGCATGCGTATTGACGAAGGTGGTACCCGCAGCGGTGAGCTTCCAGAAGCCGCGCTTTGGCGAACTGGATAGACCAGCTCGCTTGAGTCGGTCGTGTGCCCAGCCTGCTCGGTTCTTGTAGACCTGCTGTGTGCCGCTCGTGAGCATTTGAAGTCGATCCTCGTCGGTGAGTCCGAGCGCGGATGCGGCTGCATCGTGGGCCAACTTCGCCGGCGCTCCATCTGGATTCTTGGCAAGGAACCTCAGGATTGGCTCGATGAACTGATCGTATGTTGGAACTGTCATTAACGGAGGATAGTGCACTCGGGTGCCTATGCGGCCTAACGTTTGAGCTAACCTGCGCCTTGCGGCAGGCCGCGCATGGCCCAGAATGAAATGAGGGCCATGCGTGGACTGCCGCAAGGCGTCAGGTTGAGCGAAGGGTTAGGCGTCACTTCGGCACGGCCCGAGGGGTGTGTGCCTCGGCAAGCACCGCGTAGATGCCGAGGCCAAAGTACACGCATGCGCCGAGGAAGCGCCCATAGACCGCGATCGGCCTGCCTGCTCGCAACGCAGGAGCAAAGACGGTAGACAGCATGACGTACGCACTGTCCGTGCACGCGGCTATGAGAACGAAAGCGGCGCTGAGCGCGACGCTCTGGAACACCGGCGACGATGTGCTCTCGATGAACTGAGGCAGGAAGGCGGCGAAGAAGATTGTTGTCTTGGGATTCAGCAGTGCGACGAAGAAGCCATCCCGAAAAATGCGCCGCCGTTCGGCGGTGCCCAAGGAGAGTGAGGCCTCCCGTGCCATAGGCTGCCGGAGCGCCTGGATTCCGAGATAGACCAAATAGGCCGCGCCGGCGAACTTCACGGCGGTGAACGCCGCTGCGGACACAGCGAAGACAGCTGCCAGCCCGATTGAGGCTCCAATTGCGTTCCCGAGGTTGCCGAGGGCGACGCCTGCAACCGATGCCAGGCCAGCTGTACGACCCAGAGCAAGCGTTCTGGCCACGATGTACAGCACTCCTGGCCCAGGTGTGACCGCAAGGACAAGTGTCGCTGCCAGAAAGGCAGCGAGCAGACTGCCACTGGGGAGTAGTTCAACCATGCGGGACCTGAGATGTGGGTGTCTGTGACGCCTAACGTTCGAGTTAACCGGCCCGCGGAGGCAGGACGCCTTGGCCCGGTTGGCGAAAATGTACCGCGTACCGCCAACCGGGCCAAGGTGGCCTGCCGTAGCGGGTCCGGTTGAACGAGGGGTTAGGCGGCGTCGCGCCCGGAGGCATAGAGGGCCTCCTGTACGTTTGCGAGCCAAGCTTGCACGTCGCCTGGAAGCGTGCCATGACTGACGACCGCGGGCCAAAGCTGAAGCGGGGGAGCGGATACAAGCGCTTGGGTCAACTTGATGACGCGCAGATCATCGTACAAGTAGGTGCGACGGCCACAGTGGTCTGCGCCGCAAGCCATGCGGATGCCAGGAGCGCATTCACGCCATTGGCAGGTCCTTCCGATGTACTCGCCGCGGGGATTCAGGAGGAAGATGTCGGCACCACTGTTCCTACCTTGAGCACGCCCCTTCAGCCGTCTGCCCGCTGAGGCAAGGCGCTCAAGGTCGAGGTCGTCGGCGACTGTGAGCAAGAGATCAATGTCCTTCGGATCGGCCTTGTCTGTTGTCAATGAGCCGATGAGCGCAATTTGGAGGACGCCAGGAAGTCGGCTCGCCGTTCGTATGAAGCCGAGAGCCTCCAGCAGGAGAAACTGACGTAGTGGCGATACAGTGTGTTGGGTGCTTCGCATGAGGAACCGTGACTTACGCCGCCTAACGTTTGAGCTAAGCGGGCGACGACGGCAGGACGCCAGGCCCGGGCCGGCGAAAATGTACCGCGTACCGCCGGACCGGGCCTGGTGGCCTGCCGTTGGCGCTCCGCTTGAGCGAAGGGTTAGGCCTCATTCGCTGCCGCCCTATGCCCCGACAAGCTTGACCGCCCAGTAGACGGCAATGCCCATTTGCACGGCGAATGCAGCAAACCTCGCGGTTAGGCATCTAGCAATAATAACTTGAACATTGTGGGTGCTCCGCATATCATGTCCGGGTGGACTTAGCGCAGACCATCGAAGCCAAGTACCAGGCGCTGGCGGGCCGGCTTGACGAGGCAACGCTGAGGTTGTGGGTGGCTAC
>JACZKT010000216.1 GCA_014859905.1 Rubrivivax sp. | reverse complement strand
CCGCACTCGGTGACGCCGAGCTGGCCACTGGACAGGCCGAGCCAGGCCAGGCCGTAGACGGTGCCGTCGGGTGATGTTGCGCTGGGCCGCACGCGATGGCGGTGCACCGCCAGCAACAAAGTGTCGGCACGCTCGGCCATCAGCTCGGTGTCGGTCACGGTGCCCGGGGTCACCACGCGCACCACCTTGCGCTCGACCGGTCCCTTGGCCGTGGCCACGTCGCCCACCTGCTCGGCCACCGCTACCGCCTCGCCGAGCCTGATCAACCGCGCCAGGTAGCCTTCCACCGAGTGCACCGGCACACCAGCCATCACCACCGGCTCGCCCGCGCTCTGGCCGCGCGCGGTCAGCGTGATGTCGAGCAGCCGATTCGCCTTGCGCGCGTCGTCGTAGAACAGCTCGTAGAAATCGCCCATGCGATAGAAGACGAGCGTGTCGGGGAACTCGGCCTTGATGCGCAGGTACTGCGCCATCATGGGTGTATGCACGGAGAGCTCGCCCTGCCAGGGCGCAACGGGGGGCGTCGGTTCGGTCATTGAACCGAAGATCTTAGGCGAGTGGAGCAGGGCGCCCGGTGGGGAAAGTCGACGCTGGTGGAAGATACTTCCGGCTGTCAGGGAGTCTTTGTGCGCCGCTGATCGAAGGTCGGCAGTGTGGCCGAGCGCGGCCATTGGTTGCGCCGAGGTGGTCGGCGGCATCCGACCCTTCAGCGACATGCATGCCGCCAATCGGCCGGCCGCAGTGCAGTCGTTCACGACCCGCAACTGATCACCCCAGCCCGGGGTCGGGTGCAAGTCAGGCCTTCAAATGCGTGAACCGCGCTCGTGGCAACAACTTCTTGAAGTCGCGATCGAAGCTGACCAGGTGTTCGGCGTGCTGGTCGACGGCGGCCGCCAACCAGCCATCCGGAAGGTCGTTGCCCGCCAGTTGCTTGTCCAGACAAAGCTGCCGCAGCTTTGGCCACTCCGGGCCTAGAGACGCCAACTGAACGCCGGGCGTCACCATGATCGCATCGACGAAGCCCACGGCGTCAGTCATGGGGGTCGGTTGAACGAAGACCTTCGGGCTCGTCACCAGGCGCAAAAGGCTGGTAAGTACCATCGGCATCAAGGTGAACGAGGCTCCGCCCTCAGCTGCTGCGAGGGCCTCTTCCAGCCATGCTCGCGCAACGGCGTGGTGCGGATGATCGCTACGCGACGCTGCAACCAGGACATTGACGTCAGGCGTCATCGTTCAAAGCCTCGAGCAGCGCCTTGTTGCTGAGCGGGTCGACGCCCGCGACAAGACCGCCGCGACCCTTGAAGACGGGCAATCGCGTCCGTCCTCTCGCCGGACCGGCGGCCTCGACGCGCAGGCGCAACTGCAACCCCTCTTCGATCAACCGAGTCAGGCTGGTGCGCTGTTGCGCTGCCAATGCCTTGGCATTGGCGAGCAAGTGGTCGTTGAGATTGAGCGTAGTCTTCATAAGAAAAGTATACAGATTTCTGTACGCCTGCGGGGCTGCAGTGACCTGCTGGCCGGGTCTTGCCGCAGAGCGGCTCAGACTGAAGGTCGTCTGATCGCCACGATGCCGACGCTGGAGCTGCCCGAACCGAACGCTCCTGACGGGCCGCTCGCTCGCGGCCAAAGTCGGGTTCGAGGTCGTGACGACGTGTCGCGCCCGAGCGGCATCCTGCTGGCGTACGAGGCGAACTGAAGCGTCCGGGCCACGGTCTTGCCGATCAGGGTGGAAGCCACATGATCGCGTGTGGCAGGCCGCTGCCGCGGCCTGGGCACTGCAGAGGCCGTCGCGCATGCCTTACCCCATGAGCGTCATGCCTGCGCTCCGTGCGGCGCCGGTATCGAAGGTCATCGTCGCAGTGCATCCCTGCGCATGGGCGATGCGCTCGATCAGGCCATCGGCGAAGTCGGCGCCGCCTGCGGCGTACCGGCGTTGCGCCTGCAGCACGAGGTCGGCCCGATCGATGACGATTTCCTTGCTGCGCAGCAACAGGTCCAGCGCCTCGGCCACCTGATCGCGGTCGAGGCGGTAACTCGACTCGAGCACCCAGACCAGTTCGACGACGGCCACCAGCGGCACGAAGCCTGGAGCGTCGCTCGTCAAGCTCTCGATCAGTCGCGTGGCCTTGGGTGACTGCTTCCGGTCGTCCTGCATGATGTAGCGCACGACGACATTGGTGTCGAGCCCGATCATCGTGCGCTCGCGCCGCGAGCCGCGATGGCCGCGTTCATCTCGCCGATGGTGATGGCCTTCCCGGGTTTGCCGAACCGGCCCTTGAGTTCGCGCACCGAGCGGGTGGCTGCGACCACCTCGAAGCGACCCGGCTCGACCTGCACGAACTCGACGCGGTCACCCGCCTCGACGTTCAGGGCGCGTCGGACGTCGGCTGGAATGGTGACTTGGCCTTTGCTGGTGAGCGTGGCGGTGGACATGAGCGGACTCCTTCTGCCTTACTTTACTGTAAGGAGGTCCGATCAGCGGCCAGGCAGGGGGCTCAGTGACGCCAGCCGAAAGGCCGGCGTCATGCGCCATTTGCCGTCGCTCTGCAGAGGGGTCAGCAGGGGATTGGCGGGTCTTCGGAAGCTGGAGAAGCCAGGTCCTGATTGAGAAAGGAAGTCATCCCCAGGTGCTGCGCCATCATGGCCGTATGCACGGAGAGATCGCCCGGCCAGGAAGGAGCCGTCGCGGGGCAGATCGGGGATGTCAGCGACTGTTCAGGCTTGTTCGACACCTGCCCGGGCGACGCCAAGGCACTGCGGGCCCGGCCCCACTCAGCCGCACCGGCCTGTGGTTCGCCCGGTTCGGCTCGCACGCAAGCCGCGGCTGCAGCCCGATGGCCGTCGACGCGTGGCTGCGCAAGCGCCACACGCCGCCGCAGCCCGCCGCGGCCGACATCCCGCTGAACAGGCTCAAGTGCAGCCCAGGATCTTTCTGGGAACCCAGCTGCTGCCGACCCGCGACCTGGCCGCAGAGCTGCCGCAGTCGATGCGCATCCCCGGGCTGCCGTCGACCGGCGGCTGCGGCAGCAGGCGCCGGTGCGCGGTGCCGGTGATAGGATGGTCTGGAGGGATGGCTGCTCTGGACGAGCACCAATCAGACCTTGTTTCGAATTGCCCATGTCTCCGATCTGCACGTGCTGTCGGCCGCGGGCGTCGAGTGGCGGCGCATGCTCTTCAACAAGCGCATCACCGGCCACGCGAACCTGATTCTGAGGCGCGGGCGGGTCCACCGCCTCGACTACCTGCGCTGCGTGCTGACAGCCGCGGCCGCACAAGCCGACCACATCGTCGTCACCGGCGACATCACCAACCTCGCGCTGGAAACCGAATACGAGGCGGCACGCGCCCTGCTGGACGGCCTGGCGCGTGCGGTGGAGGTGACCGTCGTGCCGGGCAACCACGACATCTACCTGCCCTCGGTCCACCGTGAGCGGCGCTTTGCACACCATTTCGAACCCTTCATGCGCAGCGACCTGCCGCAGTTCGCGCGCGATCTGCCGGCAGGTCCCTTTCCATTCGTCAAATTGCGCGGCCCGCTGGCAATCATCGGGCTGTCGAGCGCCGTGCCGCGGCCGCCTTTCGTCTCGGCTGGCTACGTCGGCCACCATCAGCTGGAGGCGCTGGCGCAACTGCTGGCCCATCCCGAGGTGGCGCGACGCATGCCGGTGCTGCTGATCCATCACCCGCCGGTCGATGCGCGCTGGCGCGCGGTCCGGCTGCGCGACGGTCTGGTCGACGCCGAGGCCTTGCGCCACACGCTGGCCGGGCTGTCCCGCGGCCTCGTGCTCTACGGCCACACCCATGTGCGGGTGCGCTGCCACATTCCCACTGCCGCGGGTTCGATCCACGTCGTCAGCGCCAGCGGTGCGGCGCTCGACCACCCCGACGACGCCGTGCGCGCCGGGCTCAACGAATATCACTTCGACGCCGACGGCGGCATCGACAGCGTCGACTCCCATGTCGTCGACCCGTCCGATCTGAGCCTGCGTTCGACCGCGATCGCGGCGCGCCGGAGCTGCTTGTGAAGTACCGCCGCCCGCTGCTGATCGTCTCGCTCGACGGCGATGCCCGGGCGGCGCTCGGGACGATCCGCCGCGTCGCGCCGCAGGCCGAGCGGCTGCTGGTCGTCGCCTGCCTGCCGACGCGGAGTTTCGCCTGGCTGAACGTCGCCACTCCCCTCGAGGGGCGCGACGAATCCGGCATGGCGCTGGACGCGCTGCGGGAAGCGGCGCGGGGTGCCGCGGCGACGGTCGACATCGAACTGCTGCCCGAACTGCATCTCGACGCTCTGGCCGCGCTCGCGGCCGCTGCGCGCATCGACCTGCTGGTGGCCGCTGCGCTGCCGCTCGGGGGCCTGGCCTTCACCGCCGGGCTGCGCGCGCGC
>JACZKT010000215.1 GCA_014859905.1 Rubrivivax sp. | reverse complement strand
GCACTGGCCGGGGCCCTGCTGGCGGCATCGACCCTGTTCGGCGCGCAGCGCCTGGCCCCGGGTGCGCAGCCGATCACCCAGGACGACATCGACAAGGCGGTGCGCCTGTCGCTGGAGAAGGAACCGCTGCCCTCGGCCGCCGCCCGCGCCTACGACGCGATCCTGCCTTCGGTGGTGCGCGTCGTCGGCCTCATGGACGAAAAGGACGACGGCGAGGACAAGGCCGAACGGCGTGCCATGGAGCGCAGCCTCGGCACCGGCGTCGTGATCATCGACAACGGCACCATCCTGACCAATCTGCACGTGGTGTTGGGCGCCAAGAAGGTGCGCGTGCGCTTCGCCAACGGCCAGGAGAGCGAAGCGACGATGGTCGGCGCCCAGCCCGAGAACGACCTCGCCGTGCTGCGTGCCGCGACCCTGCCCGACGACCTGGAGGCCGCCACCATGCGCTCCACGGCCGACCTGCGCCCCGGTGACCATGTCGTGGCGGTGGGCCACCCCTTCGGCATCGGCCCATCGGCCAGCTACGGCGTGGTCTCGGGTCTGAAGCGCGAATTCCGCTCTGCGGAGGGCGAGAAGACACTCACCAACCTGATCCAGTTCGACGCCGCGGCCAACCCGGGCAATTCGGGCGGGCCGCTGGTGACCCTGGACGGCCATGTCGTGGGCATCGTCACCGCCATCCTCAACCCCTCCGAGCAGCGCACCTTCATCGGCATCGGCTTTGCCGTGCCGATCGAGAACGCCGCTACAGCGGCCGGCATGCCGCCGTTCTGACCCCCCCCGGCAGGCACGCCGCTTCGCAGCTCCCACCGACAGGCGCCCCACCCATGCAAGACAAGGCCGAATCCACCGCCACGCTGATGGAGCGCATCCTCTACGAGACCAAGCGCGTCGTCGTCGGCCAGGACCGTTTCCTGGAGCGCGTGCTGGTCGCGCTGCTGGCGCAGGGCCACCTGCTGGTGGAAGGGGTGCCCGGTCTGGCCAAGACGCTCACCGTCAAGACGCTCGCGCGCACCGTGCGCGGCAGTTTCAAGCGCATCCAGTTCACGCCCGACCTGGTGCCGTCGGACCTCGTGGGCACACGCATCTACAACCAGAAGACGGGCGAGTTCGGCACCTCGCTGGGCCCGGTGTTCGCCAACCTGCTGCTCGCCGACGAGATCAACCGCGCGCCGGCCAAGGTGCAGAGCGCGCTGCTCGAGGTGATGCAGGAGCGCCAGGTCACGATCGCCGGCGAGACGCACAAGGTACCCGACCCCTTCGTCGTGATGGCGACACAGAACCCGATCGAAACCGAGGGCACCTACCCGCTGCCCGAGGCGCAGGTCGACCGCTTCATGATGAAGGTGCTGGTGGACTACCCGACCGAGGAAGAGGAGTTCGTGATTGCCGAACGCGTCACCGGCCCGGCGGTGGACGTGCACGCGGTGGCCGACACCTTCCAGCTCGCCGCGCTGCAGCGCGAATGCCGCGAGGTCTTCTGCGACCCGGCGCTGATGCACTACGCGGTGAAGCTGGTGGGCGCGACGCGGCGGCCGGACAAGCACGGCCTGCCCGAGCTCGGCAAGTACATCACCTACGGCGCCAGCCCGCGCGCCACCATCGGCATGATCGAAGGTGCGCGTGCGCTGGCCATGCTGCGCGGCCGGCACTACGTGCTGCCCGAGGACATCATCGACCTCGTGCCCGACGTGCTGCGCCACCGCGTCGTGCTCAGCTACGAGGCGCTGGCCGAGAACATCAGCGCCGACGCCATCGTGCAGCGCGTACTGGCCAGGATCCCCGCCCCCGACAAGCCGCTGGCGCACCCACAGGGCGCCAGCCAGACGGCCCATGGCTGAAGTCGCCGCCGCCTCCACCGAGCAGCTGCTGCAAAGGTTGGAGTGGACGGTGCTGCGGCGCCTGGACGGCCTGCTGCAGGGCGACTGGCGCACGCTGTGGCGCGGCGGCGGCGTCGACTTGGCCGACCTGCGCGAATACCAGCACCACGACGACGTGCGCCACATCGACTGGAACGTCACCGCGCGCCTGCAGCAGCCCTACGTGCGGCAGTTCCTGGAAGACCGCGACCTCACGGCCTGGTTCCTGCTCGACCTCTCGGGCAGCGTCGACTTCGGCTCCGCCGACGTCACCAAGCTGGCCGTCTCGACCGGCTTCGTGGCCACGCTGGCGCGCGTCCTCACACGCCACGGCAACCGCGTCGGCGCCCTGCTCTACGGCACGCGCGTGGACACCCTGCTGCCGCCGCGGGCGTCGCGCCTGCACGTGCTGCAGCAGCTCCAGCAC
>JACZKT010000214.1 GCA_014859905.1 Rubrivivax sp. | reverse complement strand
TGGCTCTAGTAGTCCGTTTCACCAAAACCACTACATGAAACCGCGTCTTTTTCCGCCATGCGTCGTTGCAGCCCCTTGCCGCACTGCCAGTGCGGCTGCGGGTCTGCGCCTAGCCTGGCGAAAAAATCCATCGGTTTCATTTCATAATGCCTTTGGTGAAACGGACTACTAGTTCACTGGGGCGGCGACGGCGTCGAGGATCTCGGTCTCGATGCGCACCTGGGTCTTGATCTGCTGCAGCGCCGGCCCGTCGACCAGGAAGGTGTCTTCCACGCGCTCGCCCAGGGTCGCGATCTTGGCCAGCTGCAGGTTGATGTGGTTCTTCGCCAGCACACGCGCGATGCCGTAGAGCAGGCCCGTGCGGTCGCTGGCCGAGACGTTGAGCAGCCAGTGCTGGGCGCGTTCGTCGGGCACCAGCGACACCCGCGGCGTGACGGGGAAGCTGCGCACGCGGCGCGAAACGCGGCCGCGGCTGGGTTCGGGCAGCGGCCCTTCGGACGACAGTGCCTGGGTGGCCTGCGTCTCGACCAGCGAGATCAGGTCGCGGTACTGGAACTCACGCTCGTCCGGCGGGCTGTCGGCGCCCAGCTGCGTGCTCACGACCTGGAAGGTGTCGAGCGCGTAGCCGGCGCGCGTGGTGTGGATCTTGGCGTCCTGGACGCTGAACCCGGCACTGTCGAAATAGCCGCAGATGCGCGCGAAGAGGTCGGGCCGGTCGGGGGTGTAGACGAGCACCTGCAGGCCGTCGCCCACCGACGAGGCGCGCGCACGCACGATCGGCACCCGCGTGTGAAGGTGACGCCACAGCGAGCGTGCGTGCCAGGCGATGTCGGCGGCGTCGTGGCGGGCGAAGTAGCTGACATCCAGCGTCTTCCACAGCGGCTGCTCGGTGCCGGGCAGCGCCGAGTGCAGCGCCAGCTTGTGCTGCGCCTCCTGCTTGCAGGCTTCGATTTCGGCGTCGAGGTTGGGTCGCGCACCGCCCAGCGCGCGCAGCGTCAAGCGGTACAGGTCTTCCAGCAGCTTGCCCTTCCAGGCGTTCCACACGCGCGGGCCGGTGCCGCGGATGTCGGCCACCGTCAGCAGGTACAGCCCGGTCAGCCGCTCGGGCGTGCCGACCAGGCGCGCAAAGTCGGCAATGACGTCGGCGTCGGACAGGTCTTCCTTCTGCGCCAGGCGGCTCATCGTGAGGTGGTTGCGGACCAGGAACTCGATCAGCCGCGCGTCGTCGCGATGGACGCCGTGCTCGCGGCAGAAGCGGCGCGCCTCGCGCGCGCCGAGCTCGGAGTGGTCGCCGCCGCGGCCCTTGGCCACGTCGTGGAAGATCGCCGCCACGTACAGCAGCCAGGGCTGGTCCCATTGCGCCGCGAGCTGGCTGCAGAAGGGGTATTCGTGCGCGTGCTCGGGAACGAAGAAGCGCCGCACGTTGCGCACCACCATCAGGATGTGCTGGTCCACGGTGTAGACATGGAACAGGTCGTGCTGCATGCGCCCGACGATGCGCCGGAAGACCCACAGGTAGCGCCCGAGCACCGAGGTCTGGTTCATCAGCCGCAGCGCGTGCGTCTGCCCGCTGGGCTGGCGCAGGATGTCCATGAACAGGGCGCGGTTGACGGGGTCGCGGCGGAAGCCCGCATCCATCACCTCGCGCGCGTTGTACAGCGCGCGCAGCGTGCGCGCCGACAGACCCTTGATCCCGGGCGTCTGCTGGAAGACGAGGAAGGTCTGCAGGATGGCGTGCGGGTCGTCCAGATAGAGGTCGTCGCGCGCCACCTCGAGCATGCCGCCGCGGTCGAAGAAACGCTCGCTGATCGGCCGCATCGGTGCCGCTTCCGAGGCGGTGATGCGCTCCTCGATGTTGAGCATGAGGATCTGGTTGAGCTGCGTCACCGCCTTGGCCGCCCAGTAGTAGCGGTGCATCAGCACTTCGGAGCTGAGCTGCTCCTTGCTGGCCCGGTAGCCGAAGCTCTCGGCCACCGCGGTCTGCAGGTCGAACACCAGGCGGTCCTCGCGCCGGCCGGCCACCATGTGCAGCCGCGCGCGCACCGCGCGCAGCGTGCCTTCGTGCTTGACGAGCTGGCTCGCTTCGAAGGGCGTGATCAGGCCCTTGGCCGCCAGCTCGCGCCAGGTGCGGCCCAGGCCTGCTGCCCGCGCCACCCAGATCACCACCTGCAGGTCGCGCAGGCCGCCCGGGCTTTCCTTGCAGTTGGGCTCCAGCGCGTAGGGCGTGCCTTCGTACTTGACGTGGCGCTGCTTCATCTCCAGCGTCTTGGCGCGCAGGAAGGCGCGTGTGTCCATGGCCGCAGCGCAGGCGCGCTGGAACTGGCTGTACAGCCGGCGCGAGCCGCAGACGAAGCGGGCTTCGAGCAAGGCGGTCTGCACGGTCACTTCGCGCCCGGCCTCGGCGACGCATTCGTCGACGTTGCGCACGGAAGAACTGGGCTCGACGCCGATGTCCCAGCAAGCGGTGACGAAGTGGCTGGCGGCTTCGTGCAGCGCTTCGTCCTGGGCCTCGGGCAGGAGCACCAGGACGTCGACGTCGGAGTACGGGAAGAGCTCGTCGCGGCCATAGCCACCCACGGCCACCAGCGCCGCGCCTGCAGGCACGGCGGCGTGCTGCCAGAGTTCGGCCAGCGTGGCGTCGACGTGGCGCGCCAGCGCCTTGAGCAGCCGCGCCGCGGCGGTGGTGGTGGGCCGCGCGTCGCCAAAC
>JACZKT010000213.1 GCA_014859905.1 Rubrivivax sp. | reverse complement strand
CCGGGCTGCGCCAGGTCTGGGGCTTCCGCGGCCTGATCAACGGGAGTCTGTGATGAGCAGCATCGGCAGACGCGCCTACGCCGAGATGTACGGCCCCACCGTCGGCGACCGGTTGAGGCTGGCCGACACCGGCCTGGTCATCGAAGTCGAAGACGACTACACGCTGCGCGCCGGCGGGGGGCTCGTCGGACCCGACGGACAAGCCCTCGGGTATGGGGAGGAGGTCAAGTTCGGCGGCGGCAAGACCATCCGCGACGGCATGGGCCAGAGCCAGGTCGTCAACGGCCCCGGTGCCCACGAAGCCTGCGACTGCGTCATCACCAACGCGCTCATCGTCGACCACTGGGGCATCGTCAAGGCCGACATCGGGCTCAAGGGCTGCCGCATCGCGGCCATCGGCAAGGCCGGCAACCCCGACACCCAGCCCGGCGTCGACATCGTCATCGGTCCCGGCACCGAGATCATCGCCGGCGAAGGAATGATCGTCACCGCCGGCGGCGTCGACAGCCACATCCACTGGGTCTGCCCGCAGCAGATCGAGGAAGCACTGATGAGTGGCATCACCACCATGCTCGGCGGCGGCACCGGCCCGGCCACCGGCACCATGGCCACCACCTGCACCCCGGGCCCGGAGAACATCCACCGCATGCTGCAGGCGGCCGAGGCCTTTCCGATGAACCTCGGCTTCTTCGGAAAGGGCAACGCCAGCCGCCCCGAAGCCCTGAGCCAGCAGGTGGCGGCCGGCGCCATCGGCCTGAAGCTGCACGAGGACTGGGGCACCACGCCGGCGGCGATCGACAACTGCCTGACGGTGGCCGAGGTCACCGACGTACAGGTTGCCATCCACACCGACACGCTCAACGAAAGCGGCTTCGTCGAGGACACCATCGAGGCCTTCAAGGGCCGCACCATCCACACCTTCCACAGCGAAGGCGCCGGTGGCGGCCACGCGCCCGACATCATGAAGGTGGTGGGCGAGGCCAACGTGCTGCCGTCGAGCACCAACCCGACGCGGCCCTACACCGTCAACACGATCGACGAGCACCTGGACATGCTGATGGTGTGCCACCACCTCGACGCGTCGATCGCCGAGGACCTGGCCTTCGCCGAGAGCCGCATCCGGCGCGAGACGATCGCCGCCGAGGACATCCTGCACGACCTCGGCGCCATCAGCATCATGGCCAGCGACAGCCAGGCCATGGGGCGCGTCGGCGAAGTCATCATCCGCACCTGGCAGACGGCGCACAAGATGAAGGCCCAGCGCGGCTTCCTGGCCCCGGACGCGGGCCGCAGCGAGCCCGTGGAAGCCCAGTCCCGCAACGACAACTACCGCGTCAAGCGCTACATCGCCAAATACACCATCAACCCGGCGCTGGCGCACGGCATCGGGCACGAGGTCGGCAGCATCGAGGTCGGCAAGTGGGCCGACCTGGTGTTGTGGCGGCCGGCGTTCTTCGGCGTCAAGCCCAGCCTCGTGCTCAAGGGCGGCTTCATCGCCGCGGCGCTGATGGGCGACGCCAACGCCAGTATCCCGACGCCGCAGCCGGTGCACTACCGACCCATGTTCGGCAGCTACGGCCGCCTGCTGCCGGCAACCAGCCTCACGTTCGTCAGCCAGACGGCCCTGCGCGGCGACATCGGCGACGAACTCGGCCTGAGGAAGCGCCTGTCGGCCGTGCACGGCTGCCGCACGGTGGGCAAGAAGGACATGGTGCACAACGCCTACCTGCCGGTGATGGAGATCGACGCCCAGACCTACCAGGTGCGCGCCGACGGCCAGTTGCTGAGCTGCGACCCGGCCACGCTGCTGCCGCTGGCGCAGCGCTATTTCCTGTTCTAGAAACCGCCGGAGGCGCGATGCTCAAAGTGAACAAGCTAGTCGCGCAGGGGCGCGGCCTGGCCGGCGCCCTGCTCAAGCGTGCGGCCACCGTGGACCTGGACTGGGACGTGCGCCAGAAGAGCCGCTTCGAGGCCACAGACTCCGCCGGCCGCAGACTCGGCGTGTTCCTGCCGCGCGGCAGCGTCGTGCGCGGCGGCGACGTGCTGGTGGCCGAAGACGGCTCGCTGGTGGTCGTGCACGCCGCGCCGCAGCCGGTGCTGGTGGTGCGCCATTGCAGCGCGCACGGTGAGCCGAGTGATCTGCTGCGCGCCGCCTACCACCTGGGCAACCGGCACGTGGCGGTGGAGCTCAAGCCCGACCATCTGAAGTTCGAGCCCGACCACGTGCTGGGCGAGATGCTGCAGCGCCTGCACCTCGTCGTCAGCGAAGAGCTGGCGCCGTTCGAGCCCGAAGGCGGCGCCTACGCCGCGGCGCCCGCGGCCCATGTGCACGGCCCGGGCTGCGGGCATGACCACGATCACGAGCACTGAATGAGCGCCGACGCGGCGCCCTTGCTGCACCTGATGTGGCTGGCGTCACCGGCCTTGCCGGTGGGCGGCTTCAGCTATTCGGAAGGGCTGGAGGCCGCCGTCGAAGCCGGTCTCGTGACCGGCGAGGCACAGGCCGGCGACTGGCTGCTGGACCAGCTGCAACTCAGCCTGGTGCGCAGCGAGCTGGCCGTCGTGGCGCAGGCTTTCGGCGCCTGGCAGGCCGGCGACACGGAGCGCATCACCGCCCTCAATGCCTGGGCCGACCAGACCCGGGAGAGCGCCGAACTGCGCCAGCAGGCGCTGCAGACCGGCCGTTCGCTGCTGGAGTGGCTGCGCAACGGCGAGCAGCGCGACGACCCACGCCTGCTCGCGGCCGCCGATCTGCAGCCGGCACCGCTGTGGCCGGTGGCCTTCGCGCTGGCCACCGTGCTCGCCGGTGCCGCGCCGCGCGACGCGCTGCTGGCCTTTGCCTGGAGCTGGGCCGAGAACATGACGCAGGCGGCGATGAAGGCGGTGCCGCTGGGCCAGGCCGCGGCACCGCCTTCATCGCCGCCTGCGTCATG
>JACZKT010000212.1 GCA_014859905.1 Rubrivivax sp. | reverse complement strand
GCGCCAGGGCGCGCGGCTTCGAGCTGGGCGCGGTGGCCACCACGCGATCGGCCGGCTGGAACCGCGCGCCGATCGACCGCATGAGCAACCTCAACGTCGAGCCCGGCGACCAGAGCCTGGAGCAGCTGATCGCCGCCACCGAACTCGGCGTGCTGATGCAGACCAACTGCTCGTGGAGCATCGACGACTCGCGCAACAAGTTCCAGTTCGGCTGCGAGTACGCGCGCATGGTGCGCGGCGGCCGGGTGGCCGAGGTTGTGCGCAACCCCAACTACCGCGGCGTCAGCGCCACCTTCTGGCGCAGCCTGGCTGGCGTGGGCGGGCCTGACACCGTGGTGGTGGGGGGCACGCCGTACTGCGGCAAGGGCGAGCCTTCGCAGGTCATCCGCGTGGGGCACGCCTCCCCGGCCTGCCGCTTCACCGGCGTGGACGTGTTCGGAGCGGCCGCATGAGCCCCAGCCTGACCTACCTGGAATCCGAACACTTCGAGGCCCTGGCCGCGGCGCTGCTGCAGCCCGACCCGGCGCTCGACCGCTGCACGCTGCACCTGTGCGCCGAGACCAGCGACTTCCTGCGCTTCAACCAGGGTGCGCTGCGCCAGGCCACCGGCGTGCAGCAAACCTACGTCACCGTGGCCGTCGAACGCGGGCAGCGTCGCACCGAGAGCTTGCTGTCGCTCTGCGGCGACCTGGCCGCCGATGTGCAGCGCCTGCAGGCCGAGCGCACGCTGTTGACCGCCCAGCTCGACCTCATCGACGACGACCCCGGGCTGCAGCGCCCGGCCATCGCCACACACAGCCGGCGCGACGAGCGCGGCGCGCTGGCCACGGCGGCCCACGTCATCGCGCTGGTGCACGAAGCCGCCGCACGCGGGCCCAAGCAGGACCTGGTGGGCTTCTACGCCGCCGGCCCGGTGGCACACGCCTTCGCCGACAGCCTGGGCAGCCGCCACTGGCACCGCGTGGAGAGCTTCCACTTCGACTGGTGCCTGTACCAGCGCGCCGACAAGGCCGTGAAGACGGTCTACGCCGGCACGCACTGGGACGACGCAGGTTTTGCGGCGCGCCTGGACGAGGCCACCTCCCGCGTGCAACTGCTGGAGCGCCCTGCCCGCACGCTGCAGCCCGGCGCCTACCGCGTGGCCTTTGCGCCCGCCGCCATGGCCGAGCTGCTGGGCATGCTGGGCTGGGGCGGCTTCTCGCTGAAGGCGCGTCGCACCGGCGTGAGCTCGCTGATGCGGCTGCAGCGCGGCGACGCGGCGTTTGCACCCGGATTCCATCTGGACGAGACCATTGCGCGCAGCACCACGCCGGCGTTCTCGCCCGAAGGTTTCGCACGCCCGGCCGAGGTGGCCCTGGTGAAGGACGGCCGCCCGCCCGCGACGGGCGGCACGCTCAGCTCGCCGCGCTCGGCGGTCGAATACGGCATGCCGACCACCGGCGCGCACGGCGGCGAATCTCCCGAGGCACTACACCTGCACGGCGGCAACATCCCCGACGCGGACCTGCTGCACGTGCTGGGCACGGGCCTGTACATCAGCAACCTTTGGTACCTGAACTACAGCGACCGTGCCGCCTGCCGCATGACCGGCATGACGCGCTACGCGTGTTTCTGGGTCGAGAACGGCGAGCTCGTGGCGCCCCTGAACGTGATGCGCTTCGACGACGACGTGTTGCGGCTCTTCGGCCCCGGGCTGGTGGGCCTGACGGCGACGCCGGAGTTCATCCCGAACAGCGACACCTACGGCGCACGGGGCCTGGGATCGGTGACCACGCCGGCGGCGGTGGTGGAGGGCCTGACGCTGACCCTTTGAGGCCGCCCGTTGCGCCCAGCGGGCGCCCCTCGACCGGTCGGTCGGGGTGCCGAGTGGTGGAGTCGACTGGGGCTGTATTTATAATCAGTAGCCCATTCACCCAGGCGGTTCCTGATGGCAGAACCCACGCTGACCAGACTTCACCGCACCCGCCTCATGCAGGTCTGGCGCTCGGCGGGCTGGCCTTGCAAGGATGGCATCGAGATCGATCTGCTGGCGGCGCAGTTGCTGTCGATGCAATCCTCACCCGACGGCCGCGAGACGCTCAAGCTCACCGAGGCTGGAATCCGCGTGCTGGCCGATGCACGCACGCGCGGGCTGAGGGCTGCGAGCGCGCACGACCGCCTTGCGCAGCGCTTCGCTGAACTGTTGAAGGCAAGCGGCAGGGTCGTCTGGCGCGAGTTGCCGCTGCGGGCACGGATAGACGCGGAGCCGCCGCCGTCCGAGGCACAGCCATCAGCGGGCGAGACGCCGCTTTGGGACGATGGGCCGCTGGAAGGCTTTCCGGCCGCGAACGTGTGGCGCATGGCCCGTCCGGATCTCTTCTCGGTGCGCAACACCACGGTCGAGGCGTACCTGCAGCCGATGGTCCACGAGGTGAAGTTCACCCGGGCTGACCTGCTCTCGGATCTGCGGCATGAGGCCAAGCGGCAGGCCTACCAGTGGCTTTGCAGCGAGTGCTATTACGTCTTCCCCGCCGCCGTGGCCCAGGCCGATGAGATTCCCGAGCCCTTCGGCATCTGGGTGCTGCATGGGGAGCCGGAAGTCGGCCACTTCGAGATGCTCAGGCCAGCCCGCCATGTCGCCTGCGCGCTGCCATTTGCGGTCTGGCTCGCCCTGGCCAAGTCGACGCCGATGCGCAACGAGGACGAAGCGGCACAAGCCCTTCTGGGCGCAGAGCTGAACGACCTGCCTTGACCTACACCGTGGCGGTCCGGGAACTCTGCGAGTTCACGGCCAAGCAAGGCGATCTCGATCTGCGCTTCACGCCCGCGCCGACCGCCCTGGAAGGCATGGCAGGCCATGCATTGGTGGCGGCTCGCCGGGGGCCGGGCTACCGGTCGGAGCTCAGCCTGAGCGGCGATCATGAGAACTTGCATGTCCGCGGCCGGGCCGATGGCTTCGACCCCGCCCTGCAGCGGCTGGAAGAGGTGAAGACCTTCAAGGGCCGGCTCGACGACCAGCCCGCATCACACCGCCGGCTGCACTGGGCCCAGGCCAAGGTCTATGGCTGGCTGATGTGCAGGCAGGAGGGCCTGGACGAACTGGATGTCGCGCTCGTGTACCTGAACATCGCCGACCAGCAGGAAACCGTCGTCGTGGAGCACTGCACGGCAACGGCGCTGCGGCAGCACTTCGAGCAGCAATGCGAGCGGTTTCTGGCGTGGGCGGAACGGCAGTTGACGCACCGCCGTGCGCGCGACGAAGCGCTCAGATCGCTGGCATTCCCGTACGGCGAGTTCAGGACCGGCCAGCGGCCCTTGGCCGCGGCCGTCTACAAGGCGGCGATGTCCAAGCGATGCCTGCTGGCACAGGCACCGACCGGCATCGGCAAGACGATGGGCACGCTGTTTCCTCTGCTCAAGGCGCTGCCGACAAGGCCACTGGACAAGATCTTCTTCCTCGCCGCCAAGACCTCGGGACGGCAGCCCGCGCTGGATGCCCTGGACCGCATCGGTGCGGGCGCACCGGACCTGCCGCTGCGGGTTCTCGAGCTGGTGGCCCGGGACAAGGCCTGCGAACACCCCGACAAGGCCTGCCACGGCGATTCGTGCCCGCTGGCCAAGGGCTTCTATGACCGCCTGCCCGCGGCGCGTGACGCCGCGTTGCCCACATCCAGCGGCTGCGTCGCACTGAGTCAGGCCAAGGTGCGCGACGTGGCCCTGCTGCACGGCGTTTGTCCTTACTACCTCAGCCAGGAGCTGGCACGCTGGGCTGACGTGATCGTCGGCGACTACAACTACTACTTCGATCGCGGTGGCCTCCTCCATGGCCTGACACAGGCCAACCACTGGCGCATCGGCCTGCTGGTCGACGAAGCACACAACCTCGTCGAGCGTGGACGCCGGATGTACACGGCCGAGTTGACGCCCCAGCATCTGGCCCAGGCGCGTCGCGCAACAGCGGGCGGCGCGTTTGCGGCGGTGCGCAAGGCGCTCGACAAGGTGAGGCGGTGCTGGGTGGCCCTGGACAAGGAGCAAGCGGCCTCGTATCAGGTCCATGCTGCCTTCCCTGGCAAGCTGCTCGCCGCCCTGCAGCAATGCAGCAGCACCATCACGAGCCATCTTGCGGACCATCCTGCGGAGCCGGGCAGCCCGCTGCTAATCTTCCACTTCGAGGCCCTGCAGCTGTGCCGCATGGCAGAGACACTGGACACGCATTCGCTGGTCGACGTCAGCAAGCCGCCGCCTCGGGGCACGGGCAGCCCCAAACCCGGCAGCTCGACGCTGTGCATCCGCAATCTGGTGCCCGCACCGTTCCTGGGGCCGCGGCTTGCTGCCGCCACCACCAGCACGCTGTTCTCGGCCACCTTGCAGCCCACGCACTACTACGCCGATCTGTTGGGCCTTCCCGCCGGGCACGTTTGCGTCGACGTGGTTTCGCCGTTCAAAGCGGACCAGCTGCAGGTACGGATTGCCAGCCACATATCGACCCGCTACCGGCACCGCAGGGCATCACTGGAGCCCATCGTGGAGCTCATGGCCCGGCAGTTCGCGGAGCGACCGGGCAACTATCTCGCGTTCTTCAGCAGTTATGAGTACCTGCAGCAGGTGGCGGAGCTTCTTGCATTGCGTCATCCTCATCTACCGAGCTGGAGTCAATCGCGCCGGATGCAGGAGACCGAGCAGCGGCAGTTCCTGGCGCGCTTCACCGAGACCGGAAAGGGCGTCGGACTTGCGGTGCTGGGCGGCGCCTTCGCCGAAGGAATCGACCTGCCCGGTCGGCGTTTGATCGGGGCGTTCCTGTCCACCTTGGGCCTGCCGCAGATCAACCCGGTGAATGAGCAACTCAGGCAGCGCATGGAGGCGATGTTCGGCGCCGGCTATGACTACGCCTACCTCTTCCCCGGCCTGCAGAAGGTCGTGCAGGCGGCCGGCCGGGTGATACGAGAGCCCAGTGACCGTGGCGTCATCCACCTGATCGACGACCGATTCAAGCGTGGCGAGGTGAAGGGGCTGCTGCCCCGGTGGTGGATGTATGCGCCGAGTTGATGTGCGGACAGCTTTGCAGCGTGAGGAGTCGGTCGCCGCCGTCGGGCGTACTCAAGGTAAGCGCCATCAAGCCGACGTTCGGTTCGGCCCCCGGCGCAGGACCGAGCGTCAGCTATACGAGGTACAGCTGACCCCGGATTGCTACTGGGCGGTCTCGCTGCTCCGACGACTGCTTCCCTGACGTGCGAATTAGCGGTACCGACCCACAGCTGCCGGTCAGGTCATCGAAATTGCCAGCCGCAAAGCTGACATCGTTTGGGTGGCAGCACGCCCTCGAACCGGCTCAGGTGCAGCCGTGGCCTCGACACCAACGCAGCCAGCCGCTGCATGAACTCCAGCGGCGCACTCACCAGGTGGGTGGCTCACCGCCCCGCACTGCTGCTGCGCGACGGCCTGCGCGCGCGAGGTGTGGTTGCTCGCCATTTGAATCTCCCATCCTCCGCTGGTCTCCGAATTTGCTTTGCCGCTGAGCCTTTTCTGCTAGCCTGCCCGATCAAACTCGAAAGAGAAGTGAGGCGCGAAGTGAATTCGTCCTTGGCGGTAGCGCAGTACTGCTTGCTGGTTTCCGTGGCGTGCGTTGCCCTTGGCAGTTGCGGCGGAGGGGCGCCCGCTGACGTGGCGCCGCAAGCTGCCACCAGACTCGCCGTCGCGCCTTCGCCTCGACCTTACGGCGTCGTGTCGGCCCCAGCGGCCGTCGAACAACTGCTCGATTTCGGCGAGTCGACGTACGGCATGTTCTTTACCGGCCACAAGCCTACACAGAGCTTCGAGCGGTACCTTTATCGCCATTACCCGGAAACGGGCGTCTATCTGGGCGTCGCTGTCAGCGTCATCCCTGGGGATGGGCTGGTCGAGAGCGGCGTCTATGTCATGGGCGGTGAGTTCGGCACTGTGCCCAAGTATGTTGGCCTGCTGGCCGACTATGTGACGCCGGCAAGACCGATGAACTCCGTGCTGCCGGCGGCCCCCACTCTCTCCGCGGTCTATGTCGCACAGTTGCCAAGCGCGCCCAAGGGTGCCGGCGCCCCTTGTTCGAACCGCGCTGCCTGGGCCCTAGCCACAGCCAAGGTCACCGCGATCACGGCTCAAGCCGACGCGAAACTTGGCCAGTCTTTCCCGCCCTGGAACGAGGGCCTGTACATGGCCTGGCGGACCTCAGGGCTGCACGAGTCGATGATGGCCGACCGCAAGGGCTGGCTGTATTCGCTGCTGATTGCCGAGTGCGCGGCCTGGCAGGGCAAGTACATCCCCACCATCAACACCGTGCTGCGCAGTCTCGCGACCCAGCCGACATGGATCGCCCCTTCGCAGGACCACGACTTGCAGGCCTACAACAATGGCCAGTGGTTCATGGACCTGATGTCGGCGTCGATGGCGCACGAGTTGGCGCAAACGCTGTACATGCTGGGCGACAAGGTCGACTCCGAAACGCGCCGGATCGTCCTGGGGGCGCTCGAGACGCGAGTGTTCGCGCCGGTGCGCAGGCTGCTGACGGAGGGCATCGGGCGAGGCTGGTGGCTGACCGTCGCGCACAACTGGAATGCGGTGATCCTGGCTGACGTGGCGGGAGCGGCACTGAGCGTCATACCGTCGCGGCACGATCGTGCGCTCTTCGCTGCCATGGGCCAGCACTACATCCAGTCCCACCTCAACGAGTACCCGGCCAGCGGCTATGGCATCGAAGGCCCGGCCTATTGGACTTACGGTATCAAGCACGTGGCCTTGCTGCGGCACCGCTTGCATGAATCCAGCGGTGGGCAGGTGGACCTCTTCGCCAGCGCGAAGATGCAGGCGATCGCCGCGTTCTCGGCCCGGATCCCGATGTCGCCTTCAGGCGCGCTGGCCCCCTTCGGGGACAGCCATGTGAACACCTCGATGGATCGGCAGACCTCCAACTATGTTGCAGCCGCGTACGGAACTGCCCGCGCCTGGCCGGGCACCGCCGAAGTACGCGTGAATCCATGGTTCCCCAACGACATGCCGACTGTCGAGGCCGCCATGCTGCTCACCGAATCAGTGCCGCTGGCGCAAGGATGGGCCAGCACCGATTTCGGCTCGCTGGGTCTGCGCAACTACTTTTCCGACGTGGGCGTGCTGGTCACGCGTTCACCTATGACGGATTCGATAGCGTTTGCCGCCACCATCAAATCCGCAGGCAACGCCAATCATGGGCATGACGACGTTGGCAGCTACGCCATCGCGCTGGACTCGCTGATGGCCGGCGACGTGGGCCGGGGCGATTACACGTCCAGGACCTTCTCGGACCAGCGCCGCACGGTCTTGTGGATCAACTCCTACGGCCACCCCGTGCCGGTGGTCGGCGGACGCCAGCAGGTGGATGCCTCAACAGCCACCAACACCGTGCTGTCCACCAACTTCACGGACAACCTCGACGAGATCGCGATCAACATGGCCCCGGCCTACGCACTGCCCGGCGGTTGGTCGCTGGTGCGGTCATTGCGCAACGACCGCGTCGCACGCACGATCGCCATCCAGGATGACTTTTCGGCGTTCTCGATGCCACAGGCCTTCCAAGTTCCGATCACCACCGTGGGCACGTGGACGCAACTGGCGCCGGACCGGATCGAGATTCAACACGAAGGCCAGAAACTCCAGGTACGGATCGAGGCATCGGCCCCGTTCTTCACCAGCGGCGAAACGATCACCGACGATGGCCTGACTTTCAAGCGCATCGCCGTCAACTTGGCCTCGCCGGCCACTGCCGGCTGGATCCGCGTCACGTACAGCCGCTAAGCCAGGCGCGCCTCGAACCCCGGATCCGCGCGATCAGTTGTGCACCATCGGTGGCCGCCTGTGCGGTCTCGCTTGGCGCACGCTACGGCTCCTGGCGAACATCGGCGTCGCGCTTCTGTTCCTCAGCGAATTCGCGCTACTGCTGTTGGGGGACCAGCGGCTGCTGCACCGTGGCTTGCATGCATGGCTCAATTCGAAACTGTGGTGCTTCATGGTCTCGAACCGTGAGGCGTACCGCCATTGCCTTCTGCGACGCCTTCTTCCTGGCGCCCTCAGGCTGTCAACGATATCTTGCCTTGCCTACCTCGCAGCAGATGCCGGCCGCAGATGCGGGCGCCTGAACCGGACGGTCGCCAGCAACCGCAATTGGCCGGTAGCAGGTGTGCGTGGCAACGCCCGACAGCGGTCGCCCGACATCGGCGCCCTCACTCCGCAGGATTGACGCAGCAGCGCCCGGCGCTCATCGCCTCGGAACTCGTGTCCGGGCTTCGACCCACAATGGGCGCATGCACCGGCCGGACGCCCCGATTCCGAACAAGCCCCCGGCGGCTCCCGCCCTGCGGCCCACACTTGAGGCCGCGCCTCGGCCCGGGCCGTGCACCCACGGCAACGCGCGCCGCCGGTGCCGATGATGACCGGCAGGCCCGCCCTGGCACCCTTTGGCACGCGCAGCTTCCGCTACCAGTGGCCGGCCGACCTGTGCACGGCCTGGGCGCTGGAGATGGAAACGCTCATCCTGGGGTGGTACGTGCTGGTGGAGTCCGGTTCGGTGGTGCAGCTGACGCTCTTCGGCGCCCTGATGTACGTGGGCACGCTGCTGTCGCCGCTGCTGGGCACCTGGGGTGACCGGGTGGGTCTGCAGCGCGTGCTGGCGGGCATGCGAGCGACCTACGCCCTGCTGGCCGGGGTGATCCTCGTGCTGGTCGTTAGCGGCAAGCTCAACCCCTCGAGCGTGCTGGCCGTGGCCTTTCTTGTCGGACTGATCAAGCCGTCGGACATCGGCCTGCGCACGGCCCTGGTCAGCGCCACCGTGCCCCATGCGCAGCTGGTAGCGGCCATGGGGATCTCGCGCACGACACAGGATTCGGCGCGCATCGGCGGCGCACTGGCCGGAGCCGGCTTCATGGCGAGCCTGGGCATGGCGAGCGCCTATGGGGTCATCGTCGCGCTGTACGTCACAGGCGTGGTGCTCACGCTGCGATCCGGCGGCGCGCAGACGGTGGCCGCCGCGGCACCCATGGTGGCCGCCGATCGGGTACCCGCGGCCACCGCCCTGCACGCCGCGCCCGCACCGCTGCCCCGTCTGGCATCGCCCTTGCGCGACCTGCTGGAAGGCCTCCAGCATGTCTGGCACACGCCGCGACTGCGCGCCGCGATGTCGCTCGCCGCTCTGGTCAACTTGTGCGCATTCCCGCTGAGTGGCGGGCTGATGCCCTACATCGCACGCGATGTCTTCGGTCTGGCCCAGCAAGGCCTGGGCTGGCTGGTGGCCAGCTTCGCCACCGGCGCCCTGCTGGGATCCCTGGGCATGAGCGCTTTCGGCGCGCAGTTGCGGCCGGCGCGCACGATGCTGGTGGCCTGCGTGGCCTGGTATCTGTGCCTGCTGGGTCTGGCGTTGCCCATCGGCGCTTCCGAGGCCATGGCGCTCTATGTCGCTGCCGGCCTGAGCCAGAGCCTGAGCATGGTGGCGTTGTCGATCATCCTGCTGCGCACCAGCCACGAACGGTTCCGCGGTCGCGTGATGGGCGCGCGGATGCTGGCCATCTACACGCTGCCCATCGGCTTGCTGGCGTCGGGGCCGGTCGTGGCGGCCATCGGATTTCGGGGGCTGGTGGTGCTCTACGTCGGCCTCGGGCTGACCTTGGTGGCCTCCATCGCGCACGTCTGGCGCGACGACTTGCTGCCGCGCACTGCGCCCGCCAATGCCCTGCAATGACGGCGGCCGGTCGCCGGCCGCCACCCGCCGCCTGCCACGTGGCGCGAACGCCCACTTGCGCCGGCCCACGCCGACAGGCACACCCAAGGCCCAGGCCCTGGGCCAGGCGACTTGGCCGCCCTCGCGCGCCAGCCAGTGCCACCTGAGGCCTTCCCTCTCCATCTCCCCCGCAGAGTCCTAGCGATAGAAGAGGTGCGACTGCCCGCGGAACACTGGCGAGCTTTCGCACAGCCCCACCACCTCGGGGTACACGCGGCGGAACACGCGGCCCTCGAAGTCCGTGCTGGCGTACATGTCCAGGTAGCACTGCGCGCAGGCGGCCAGGCCCTTAAGGCTGGCGGCCTTCTTCTCGTCGCGATAGGCTTCCAGTGCGACCACCGCCTCGGTGCGGTAGGTGGCCACACGGTCTCGCGTGAAGATCAGGCCGCCGTCGCCCAGCATGCGCGGCGCTAGGCTCGCGTGCAGAACGTCGAGCTTGCGGTCGGGGCCGATGTTCACCTGCTGCGGCAGCAGCTTGGTGGCGCCGGCGTGCACCTTCAGGCGCTCGTAGCCGTCGCGCGTGAAGTCGCTGGCCTGGCAGGCAGGCGCGAGGTCCAGCGCCAGCCCGAGGTTGCAGAAATGGGCGGCGTCGGCGCGCGTGAACATCGTGGTGGGCTTGTCGACGACCTGGTCGTCCTTCGGGTCGAAACCGGCGTAGGTAACGGTGTCGTCCGTGCGCATGCCGGTGCCGATCTGGTCGGTGGCCTTGGCCAGCACGAAGCTCGCATCGGGCACCGAGGGCCGCTGCAGGCGGGCGCGGTGGCGATTGATCTCGGCGACGACGATCTTCATCGTCACGAGGTAATAGAAAAAGACTTCCGCACGCTGCAGCGCATGGCCTTCGAGTTCATGGCGCAAGGCGCCGGCGAACACCGGCAGGTTGCGCTTGTC
>JACZKT010000211.1 GCA_014859905.1 Rubrivivax sp. | reverse complement strand
CCGCCAACGGGCGCGGCAGCCCCTTGCCAGCGAGCGGGCCGTTGGGGTCCCAGTTGCGGTTGCGTTCGGCCTCGGCGCTGTCCTGTTCGGCGGTGCGCTGCGGTACCTTGTTGATGAAAGGCACCGGTGCCTTGGTGATGTACAGCGCCACCCCCAGCGCCAGTGCCAGTCCGGCCAGCAGCCCGACCACCAGGCCCATGACGAAGCCGCCGCGCTGCCTGTTCACCCGGCCACCTCCTGCAGCACCGGCGTCTCGCCGCGCACCATGGCCTGCGGCGCGCTCACGCCGAGCACCGCCAAGGCATTGCGCAGCACCTGCGCGGTGGCCGCCAGCAATGCCATGCGGGCCCGCGCCAGCGCCGCGTCGCCGACCAGGAAACGCTCGGCGGCGTAGTAGGCGTGGAAAGCCGCCGCCAGCTCGCGCAGGTAGAAGGCCACGTCGTGCGGCGCCAGTTCGGCCGCCGCCTGCGACAGCATCTCGGGGTAGTCGGCCAGCTTGAGCATCAGTGCGGTTTCGGTGGCGGCGGTCAGCAGCGACAGATCGGCGCCCTGGTCGTCGCGGTGGCTGCCGTATTGCGCCAGCACGGAACAGATGCGGGCGTGCGCGTACTGCACGTAGAAGACCGGGTTGTCGTCGCCGGACTTCAGTGCCAGGTCGACGTCGAAGACGAATTCGGTGTCGGCCTTGCGGCTGATGAGGAAGAAGCGCACCGCGTCGCGGCTGGTCCAGTCGATGAGGTCGCGCAGCGTGACGTAGCTGCCGGCGCGCTTGGAAATCTTGACCTCCTGGCCGCCCTTCATCACGGTGACCATCTTGTGCAGCACGTAGTCGGGGTAGCCGGCCGGGATGCCCACGCCGGCGGCCTGCAGGCCCGCACGCACGCGCGCGGTGGTGCCGTGGTGGTCGGTGCCCTGGACGTTGATGACCTTGACGAAGCCGCGCTCCCACTTGTGGATGTGGTAGGCCACATCGGGCACGAAGTAGGTGTAGGCGCCGTCGGACTTGCGCATCACGCGGTCCTTGTCGTCGCCGTAATCGGTGCTGCGCAGCCACAGCGCGCCGCCTTCCTCGAAGGTCTTGCCGGCGGCGATCAGGCGCGCCACGGTGTCTTCGACGCGGCCGTCGCGGTACAGGCCGGACTCCAGGTAATAGTGGTCGAAGCGCACGCCGAAGGCGCGCAGGTCGAGATCCTGCTCGTGGCGCAGGTAGGCCACCGCGAACTGGCGGATGCCGTCCAGGTCGTCGGGGTCGCCGGAGGCGGTGAACGCGCGGTCGTCGGCGTGCACCGTCCTGCCGGCCGCGAAGTCGGCGGCGATGTCGGCGATGTACTCGCCGTTGTAGGCCGCTTCGGGCCACGCCGCGTCGCCCGGCTTGTGGCCCTTGAGCCGCGCCTGGGTGGAGGCGGCCAGGGTGGCAATCTGCACCCCGGCGTCGTTGTAATAGAACTCGCGGTGCACTTGCCAACCCTGGGTCTGCATCAGGTTGCACATCGAGTCGCCCAGCGCCGCCTGGCGGCCGTGGCCGACATGCAAGGGGCCGGTGGGGTTGGCCGAGACGAATTCGACCATCACGCGACGGCCGACGCCGGCCTGACGGCCGAAGACGTCTGCCGCCGCCAGCACCTCGGCCACCACGGCCTGGCGGGCGGCGGCGGACAAGCGCAGGTTGATGAAGCCGGGGCCGGCGATCTCCAGCGCCTGCACCCAGCGCTGCACCGCCGGCTGCGCCTGCAGTGCCTGCACCAGCGCCGCCGCCACGTCACGCGGGTTCTTCTTCAACGCGCGCGCCAGGGGCATGGCCGAGGTGATGGCCAGGTCGCCGTGGGCCGCCTGCCTGGGCGACTCGAAGGCGGCCACAGGCGCTGGCGCATCGCCCAGCCCGGCAGCCACTTCGGCCAGGGCCGACTGCAAGGCCGCGCGCAGCTCCTGTTTGGCTTGAATCATCGGAAGATTCTACGGTTGAGCACCGCGACGCCGGGTCGCGGCGGCGATCTGCGCCCACTATGGGCGCCAGATCGGCGCCGCGGCGGGGGCATCCGGGCGCAAGATCCGGATCGGCGCGCGACGCATCGCCCGCTATCCTGTTCCTGTCTCGCCCTTGCCCGGTCCGTGCGCCGCCCGCGCCTCGTCAGCACCTCTGCCATGCCGCTATCGCGCCTTGCCACTGCCGCGCCCGAACCCCCTGGCCCCGGGCTGCCGACGCTGATCGGCAAATACCGCGTCAAGCGCAAGCTCGGCGAGGGCGCCACCAGCGAGGTCTTTCTGGCCCGTGATCCGTTCCACGATCGCGACGTGGCGATCAAGCGCGTGCGCTCCGGCATGCTGCCCGATTCGCGCGAGAGGCACTTCCAGCAGCGTTTCTTTGCTGCCGAAGCGGCGCTCGTGGGGCGCCTGAACCACCCCAACGTGGTGCAGATCCTCGACGCCGTGGCCGACGACGAGGCGCCGTACCTGGTGATGGAGTTCGTCGACGGTGTCACGCTGCGCCGCTACTGCCGCGCCGACCAGCTGCTGCCGCTGGCGCAGATCATCCAGATCGGGTTCAAGTGCGCCATGGCGCTGGGCTACTGCTACCGCCAGGGGCTGATCCACCGCGACGTCAAGCCGGCCAACCTGCTGGTGACGCTGGACGGCGACCGCATCGACGACGTCAAGGTCACCGACTTCGGCAGCGTCTTCAACCGCCTCGCCGACCAGACGCAGATCTACCGTGTCGGCTCGCTGGCCTACATGTCACCCGAGCAGCTCGACGGCGATGCGCTCGACGGCCGCGCCGACATCTACTCGCTGGCGGCCG
>JACZKT010000210.1 GCA_014859905.1 Rubrivivax sp. | reverse complement strand
GTATGGAGACATGGATAACCATGCGTGAAGTCAATACCAATTTGCTCAATGGAGGTGGCTTTGGATTGTGCGGGCCATACTTGCCGCAAATCATTGTGAAAAGAGGCGTAGTAGATTCTATCGAAGCGCCCCGCGTACGATGTGGCAGCCAAGCTGATTGCATCACTAATCCACGACTTGTCTAGATCAACAAAGTCTCTTCCGGACTTAGGGGGCGTATGGATGAGCAACCAGACCTCGTCTGCGTTCGTTCTGACTTGATATGAATCAATCAATTTCTGCTTGGCAATGATCGCATCTCTCACCCAGATGTGTGGCTCCAGAGGCCAGCAAACAGATTTAATTTCGCCTTCTGGCCGTGATTGAGATTTGTCTTTGCCAGCGAAGTGACGGTATATATAACTTGGCGGGATTTGAGTGCATTCGCAAGCGAATAGCGAGCTCTCAGTCTGGAAGAGTCCATCGGGCTTGTCAGAAACCCGATCATTGACTAACTGCGGCTTATCCTTGGTCGATGCGAGATGCGTCGCCAGCAACTGCAGAGATGCGCGTTCGAGGGGCGTTTCTTCTTTCCGCATCGCTCAACAGGTGGTTCTGTGACGCCTAACGTTCGAGTTAAGCGGGCGACGACGGCAGGACGCCAAGCCCGGACTGGCGAAAATGTACCGCGTACCGCCAGGCCGGGCTTGGTGGCCTGCCGTTGGCGCTCCGCTTGAACGAGGGGTTAGGCCGCACCGCGTACATGTGGAGATGAAGTGGCGCACACTTCGAGATATAAGTCTGAGTATCTTCGCCAGATCGGAAGTAGCTTGTCAAAGTCTAATTCGTCGTCCTGCGAAGATTTGGATTGATGCTTCCAGTGTTCTTCGAGCAATTCTACTGTCTTTGGGATGGGGTACCGACCGTCCCAAACTATGAACGCTGAAAGAGTCTTGAGTATATCGATTTCATGGCCTGATATCGGGAGGTTCGCAGTCCTTACCAACTGAACTAAATCATGGGTGGGGCGAAACGCGATCCCATTTTCGACGCAGTGGCATTTGAATAATAGCTCAAATGACATGCCAATAAGCATCTTGTATGGTGCCCAGCAACTGAGTTCAAGGCCATCTCTTTCTGCCATGGCCTTCGATAAGGTGCGCGCTGAAATAAGCAGATCACTCGATCTGTTGTGCCAGTACGCTGAGGACCTTCGCCGCTCGTCGAACACGCTTTGATAGACGTTCACCGAGGTCTAACTCTTCTTTAGAAGCTTCGCTCTCGCTTCGTTGAATTCGGCTTCAGATATATGCCCATCTTCCTTCAATTTTGCCCATTTGAGTAGTTCGTCGGCTACTGAATATTGCTTGAGTTTCTCTCCTTTGATGATATCCATTTCCACAGCGTTGGCTAGTGTTTTGACAGATCGAGGCTTCGTTGTAAATATGCCGTTGGCTTCAACCCAAGAGTTGTGATTTGCGAGTGGTTCCAGAAACAACATCTTCACAGCAATCAAATATGCGATGGAGATCACCGCCACCACTACAGAAACAATAAATTCGTCGTCGTGCCTGTTCCAAGAGTCTTCTTCATTCAGAGATCTTGCGAAGTACGCTGCAAAGAGAACCGAGCCAATCAAAAATAGTAAAGTGTATCCGCGAAAGTTCCTAACGGCTGTGACGACATGGGAAAAATCCTCATGCTTTTTCATCATAAATATTCCAAACGCTAGGAACAGTGCGGGTATTATTCCTATAACCAGGAAAAGCGCAGGCGTGAGCAAGATTGAGAATATTAGTATTTTGCTTTGATCGCTACTATTCAGTGGTTGATTTTTCATTTTTTTGGGGACGCTTGAGGTGTGTGGGTTAGGCGAATATTGTAGCGGTTACTAGAATGAATCGGATGCAAAGGTGGGGCATTCCATTCCGCGCTAATGCGGGTTACGCGAAGCACGAGGCGGGCTGCGCATGTCATTTCGGCTGTTCCGTCTGGGGGCCAGCCGCGGCTGGTTTCTGTGCGGCCTAACGTTTGAGCTAAGCGGCACGCACCGGCAGGCGGCGCATGGCCCAGAATGAAATGAGGGCCATGCGACGAATGCCGGTGCGTGTCCGCTTGAGCGAAGGGTTAGGCGTCACTCGGGCTCGCCTCGTACCGGATGAAGCCATTGAACTTGGCCACCTTGTCGTAGAGAAGCCGCGCGGTCGTGTTGTTGTCCTGCGTCAGCCAGTAGTACCGCGACGCGCCCTGGGTCCTTGCCTCTTTGGCGATTGCCAGGATCAGCGCCCGTGCGACGCCTTGACCCCGCGCCTCAGGCGCAGTGAAGAGGTCTTGCAGGTAACACACGGTAGGCGTCCAGGTGCTCGTGTGAAACAAGTAGTGCGCGATGCCTACCAGGCGCCCGGTACTTGACGCACCGAGCCCGCACACACCGTCGCCTGCAATAAGACGACCCCATGCTCTCTGGTACTCCTCCTCGGACGTTGGCGTCTTGTAGAAGGCCTTGTAGCCCTTCGCGAGCACAAGCCACTCTTCGTACTGGTGCGGCTGAAGCCTTGCGATTGCGAGTTCACTGGACATGAGGGGCGAGTACTTTGTATGGAGTGACTTTTGGGGTGCAAGGGCAGTCATTCTGTGACGCCTAACGTTTGAGCTAAGCGGCACGCACCGGCAGGCGGGCAGCGTGGCACCATGAAGTGGGCCACGCTGACCGAATGCCGGTGCGTGTCCGCTTGAGCGAAGGGTTAGCCCGCACTGCTGGCCCAACCGCACTGCAGCGAGAAGGGCAACGATCCTGGCGAGGACGAAGTGCAGTGTGGACGACGGCGCGAGCGGCCTGAGCATTGACCATTGATGCATTCTGGAGGCGCGCCGGCTCTGCCGCAACCGCGCGCGTGACCTCGAGCGCCACGGGCCACAACCACCTGACTGCCCGGCGCAGCACGGCCGCGCGAAGCGCGAACCACAGACTGACTCTGGTTGCCTGGATCGCCGCGATGTTCGCCGCAGGCAACTTGGCCGACTTGCATGGGAGATCCCAGGCGCGCTCCGGCAGCACGACATGTACCGGCTGCGCGAAGTTGGGCCGAAGCCGAGGCGCGTGGCACGGAGACCTGGTGCAACGCACGACCGGGAGCGCAAGCGGAGTGGCGAGGCCCGGTGTTTGCATTTGTGCGGGCTAACGTTCGAGCTAAGGCATCTAGCAATAATAACTTGAACATTGTGGGTGCTCCGCATATCATGTCCGGGTGGACTTAGCGCAGACCATCGAAGCCAAGTACCAGGCGCTGGCGGGCCGGCTTGACGAGGCAACGCTGAGGTTGTGGGTGGC
>JACZKT010000209.1 GCA_014859905.1 Rubrivivax sp. | reverse complement strand
ATGTTCGACGCCGCGATCGCGCGCGGCGAGGGCGCGCTGGACGCGGTCGCCGCGGCGCGCGTGCCGACCTGACCCGGCCGCCCCTTCGAGGACCCGTCCGTGATCGAACGCCACCTCGACATTGCCAGCGCCGACGGCGCGATGAACAGCTTCGTCGTCCACCCCGAGGAGGGCGGGCCGTTTCCCGCCGTGCTGTTCCACATGGACGCACCGGGCAAGCGCGAGGAGCTGCACGACATGGCGCGGCGCATCGCGGCCGTGGGCAACTGCGTCGCGCTGCCCAACCTGTACTAACGGCGCTCGCGCGACTTCAGCCTGCTGGAACGTACCGAGCCGGCACTGGGAGCGCTTGTTCAGCCTGTTCCAGCGTACGTTGCGTGCCGATGCCTGAGGTCGAGTCGATGCGTGGCCAGGCCGCACCGAGGGGCTGTTCGGCAGCAGGGCCGCGATGATCCTGCCGTGCCACCTCAGGCCGCCGGGGCCGCTTCCTCGCACGGCACTGCGGGGCGCACACGAGGACGATGGGCTTGAATCGATGGCTTCCGTTGCCTGCCCTCACCCTGCCCAGCGCCCCGATGTCGTCGAGCAGCGCGCCCGCAGATCGGTGCCATCGGCCGGCTACCGCGGCGGCCCGCCGGCGACGACGGCGCGTGCCAGGCGCCACAGCACCCAGCCCAGCAGCAGCGGCAGCACCAGCGTCTGCAGCGTGAACACGACGATCAGCCGCACCACGTGCTCGACGGCGCGGTTGGCCACCGCCTTCAGCGCCTCGAAGCGCTCGCCGATGTCGGTGCCCTGGGCCCACCAGCGGCGCACGCGCTCGCCCATCGACTCGTCGGCCGGCGCTGCGGTGACCGGACCGCTGAGCTGGCCGATCTGCGACGACGACTGTTCCAGCGTCTGCTGGCCGGCCTGGTAGTCGTCCTTCAGGAAGAGCTGGAACGCGGCCTCGCTGCCCAAGGCCACCGCCGGCACGAGGAAGCGCACCACGAGCAGGGCCACCAGCGCCTGCGACAGCCAGCGCGGCGGTAGCGCGCCGCGCCAGCGCAGCACGGCCCAGGCCAGCGCCAGCGCACTGAGCGCCAGCGACAGCGGCCACCAGGCGCCGATGCCGATCAGCACGCGCTGCGCACCGAAGGCCACCGTGGCCAGCAGCATCAGCGTCGAGAACTGCTCGATCAGGTCGTTGACCGGGTCCAGCACCTGGCCCGGCGCCAGCGTCACGCCGACGCCCGCCGGCTGCACCGCCAGCTCGGTGCCCTGAGCGACCGAGATCACCGCATTCAGCGCGCGCGCGGCGGCAAAGGTGGCCAGCGCGCGCTTCCAGCCGGCGTCGACCTGGGTCAGCGCGGCGTCGTCGACGCGCAGCACCCAGCTGGCCAGCAGGACGGCCAGCAAAGCGGCGGCGGTCAGCGGGCGGGTCCAGCGGTGCGGCATGGCGCGAGCATAAGCCGGGCTGCGAGTGCGCGATGCACGCAAAGCCATCACGGCCAGGCCGGCGTGGTGTCGGCCACTGCCGACGGGCCCGCCATGTCACCAAGGTGCGCCATGGCAGCCAGCGACGGCTGGCGCCGGCGGTGGTCGATCAGGCGCAGACCCCTGAACCTGGCGAGTCCGTCGTCGAACGGCGGCCGCGGGCGTAAGCTTCGCGCCGCAGCGGGGCCGTCGACACCTGCGCCCGGTTCCAGACCCGACGACTGACAACAAGACAGGAGACACAGCGATGCCCGCCATGCGTGAAGACCTCCACCGCGAACGAACCGAGCTGGTGCTGAGCCTTGCGGCAGCCCGGCTGCAGCCGGCCCAGCGGCCCCTGGTCGACGCCTTCGGGCGCGAGTATTTCCGCCGCCTGGACACCGAGGATCTGCTTGCGCGCACGCCCGAGGACCTGCTCGGCGCCTTGCTGTCGCACTGGCAGTTCGGTGCCCGGCGCGACCCCGGCGAGACCCTGGTGCGGGTGCTGAGCCCGGCGGTGGCCGAGAACGGCTGGGCGTCGCGCCACTCGGTGATCGACATCGTCAACGACGACATGCCTTTTCTCGTCGACACCACGACGATGGAGATCAACCGCCAGGGTCTGACACTGCACCTCATCGTGCACCCGATCTTCGCCGTCGAGCGCGACGCGCAGGGCCAGCTGGTGTCGATCGCGCCACGCAGCGAGACCTCGGAGACGCCACGAACGCGGCGCGAATCGTGGATGCACATCGAAGTCGACCGCCTGGTCGACCCGCAGCAGCGTGCCGAGCTGGCCGCCGGCCTGGAGCGCGTGCTGCGCGATGTGCGGGCCGCGGTCGAAGACTGGAAGCCGACGATGGGGCAACTGCGCCAGGCCATTGCCGAACTGGAGCGTGCGCCCGCCGCGCTGCCCGCAGAGCAGGTGCGGGAGAACCTGGCCTTCGCGCAGTGGCTGGCCGACGACCACATGATCCTGCTCGGCTACCGCTGCCACGACCTCGTCAGCGAAGGGGGCCAGGACGCGCTGCGGCTGGTGTCGGGCAGCGGCCTGGGCCTGCTGCGCGAAACCGCGCAGGAGAAGCTGTCGGCCAGCTTCTCGGCCTTGCCGGCCAATGCCCGGGCGATGGCGCGTGCGCCCTTGCCGATGCTGCTCATCACCAAGGCCAATACACGCTCCACGGTGCACCGCCCCGGCTACACCGACTACGTCGGCATCAAACGGTACAACGCCGACGGCGAGGTCATCGGCGAGCACCGTTTCATCGGCCTGTTCACGTCCGCCGCCTACAGCGCGCGGGTCTCGGAAACCCCTTTGCTGCGCGGCAAGGTCGAGGCCATCGCCGCGCGCGCCGGCCTGCCGCCCGGTGGGCACCTGGCCAAGGCGCTGCACCACATTCTGGAGACCTATCCGCGCGACGACCTGTTCCAGATCTCGGACGACGACCTGTACGACACCGCGCTGGGCATTCTGGCGCTCGGCGAGCGCCAGCGGCTGCGCCTGTTCGTCTGCCGCGATCCGTTCGACCGCTTCGTGTCCTGCCTGGTCTACGTGCCGCGCGAAACCTACTCGACCGACCTGCGCATCAAGTTCCAGCGCATCCTGGTGTCGGCTTTCGGCGGCAGCGGCGCCGAGTTCGATGTCCAGCTCAGCGAGGCCATCCTGGCGCGCATTCACTTCACCGTGCGCACCACGCCGGGCCAGACCCCCGAGGTCGACCGCGGTGAGCTGGAGACCAAGCGCGCGGCCGCCGCGCGGCGCTGGGACGACGAGCTGCGCGATGCCTTGATCGAGGCCGTCGGCGAGGCCCGCGGGCTGGCGCTGTTCAAGCGCTGGGGCGCGGGCTTCCCGCTCGGCTACCGCGAGCGCGTCAGCGCCCGCGCCGCCGTGCCCGATGTGTTGAAGATCGCCAGCCTGTCGGCCGCGTCGCCGCTGGCGCTGGCGCTGTACCGGCCGCTGGGCGCCGAGCCCGGTGCCCTGGGCTTCAAGGTCTACCGCCTGGGCGGCGCCGTGGTCCTGTCCGACAGCCTGCCGATGCTCGAGCACATGGGCGTGCGTGTGCTGGGCGAGCACAACCACCGCATCGGCGGCGCGGGCGAGGAGGCCGCGGCGGCCGACGACACCATCTCGCTGCACGACTTCGAGCTGCAGGCCACGCTGTCCGACGAGATCGAACCCGAAGCGCTGGCGCGATTGTTCGAAGACACCTTCGCCCGCGTCTTCACCGGCGATGTCGAAAACGACGACTTCAACCGCCTCGTGCTGCGCGCCGGCCTGGCGACCGATGACATCGTGGTGCTGCGCGCCTATGCCAAGTACCTCAGGCAGATCGGCTTCGCGCTGTCGCAGGCCGCGATCGAGGCGACGTTGCTGGCGCACCCGCGCATCGCACGCATGCTGGTGGCCTTGTTCAAGCTGCGCTTCGATCCGGATGGGCACGACGAACTCGGTGCCAGCGCGCAAGTCAACGCCGTGGAGAAGGCGCTCGAGCGCGTCAGCAACCTGCAGGAAGACCGCGTGCTGCGTCAGTTGCTGGCGCTGATCCAGGCCACGCTGCGCACCAACTTCTGGCGCACGGGCGTCGGCCATACCGGCGCGCCCGGCCCGCGCCGCAGCTTCCTGAGCTTCAAGCTCGACTCGAGCCTGGTGCCCGGCCTGCCCGAGCCGCGGCCGCTGTACGAGATCTCGGTCTATTCGCCGCGCTTCGAGGGCATCCACCTGCGCGGCGGCAGGGTGGCGCGCGGCGGGCTGCGCTGGTCGGACCGCGCGGAGGACTTTCGCACCGAGGTGCTGGGACTGATGAAGGCGCAGATGGTGAAGAACACCGTCATCGTGCCGGTCGGCAGCAAGGGCGGCTTCGTGTTGAAGAAGGCGCCCCCGGCGACGGACCGCGAGGCCACCATGAAGGAGGGCGTCGCCTGCTACCAGGATTACCTGCGCGCGCTGCTCGACCTCACCGACAACCTGGTCGGCGGCAAGACCGTGCCGCCGCCGCAGGTGGTGCGCGTCGACGGTGACGACACCTACCTGGTGGTCGCTGCCGACAAGGGCACGGCGACCTTTTCGGACCATGCCAACGCCGTCAGTGCCGAGTACGGCCACTGGCTGGGCGACGCCTTTGCCTCCGGCGGCAGCGTGGGCTACGACCACAAGGCCATGGGCATCACCGCGCGCGGCGCCTGGGAAAGCGTGAAGCGGCATTTCCGCGCCTTCGGTGTCGACACGCAGAGCACGCCTTTCACCGTCGTCGGCGTCGGCGACATGTCGGGCGACGTGTTCGGCAACGGCATGCTGCGGTCGCGCCAGACCCGGCTGCTGGCCGCGTTCGACCACCGCCACGTCTTCATCGACCCCAGCCCCGACCCCGCGGCCTCGTTCACCGAGCGCGAACGCCTGTTCAAGCTGCCGCGCTCGTCGTGGGCGGACTACGACAGCCAGCTCATCTCCGCCGGCGGCGGTGTCTGGGCGCGCTCGGAGAAGTCGATCCCGATCTCGCCGCAGGCGCAGGCGGTGCTCGGCATCACGGCCGACAGACTCGCGCCCACCGAGCTGCTCAGTGCCATCCTGAAGGCGCCGGTGGATCTGCTCTACAACGGCGGCATCGGCACCTACATCAAGGCCAGCACCGAGAGCCACGCCGACGTCGGCGACCGCGCCAACGACGCGCTGCGCATCAACGGCCAGGACCTGCGCTGCAAGGTGGTGGCCGAGGGCGGCAACCTCGGCTGCACGCAGCGCGGGCGCATCGAGGCGGCGCTGGCCGGTGTGCGCATCAACACCGACGCCATCGACAACTCGGCCGGCGTGGACACCTCGGACCACGAGGTCAACATCAAGATCCTGCTCGGCCTGGCCATCGGCGACGGCGAGATGACCCTCAAGCAGCGCAATGCGCTGCTGCCCCAGATGACCGACGAGGTGGCCGCGCTGGTCCTGCGCGACAACTACTTCCAGTCGCAGGCGCTGTCGCTCGCCGGGCGCCAGGGCGTGGCGCTGCTCGACCGGCAGGCCCGTTTCATCCGCTTCCTGGAGCGCGCAGGGCGGCTCAACCGCGCCATCGAGTTCCTCCCCACCGACGACGAGATCCAGGCGCGCAAGGCGCGGGGCATCGGCCTCACCAGCCCCGAGATGGCGGTGCTGCTGGCCTACAGCAAGATGTGGCTGTCCGACGAGTTGATCGACTCCGATCTGCCCGAGGATCCGTGGATCGCGAGCGCGCTGGAGCGCTACTTCCCGGCGCTGCTGCGCGAGAAGTTCGGGGCCTACCTGGCGCGCCACCCGCTCAAGCGCGAGATCATCGTCACCTACGTGCTCAACAGCATGGTCAACCGCGTCGGGTCGACTTTCGTGCACCGGCTCAGCGAGACGACCGGCGCCAAGCCGGCGCTGGTCGTGCGCGCCTACCTCGCCGCGCGCGAGGTGTTCGGCTTCGTGCCGCTGTGGCGGCAGATCGAAGCGCTGGACAACGAGGTCAGCGACGCCGTGCAGGCGGAGATGGTCAACGAACTGGGTCGCCTGGGCAGCCATGCCACGCGCTGGTTCCTGCGTTCGCGGCGCCTGGCCGAGCCGATGGAGCAGGTGGTCAAGCGCTTTGCGCCCGCTGTCGAGGCGCTGCGCGCCCGGGCCGCGGCCGACAGCGCCGCCTCGCCC
>JACZKT010000208.1 GCA_014859905.1 Rubrivivax sp. | reverse complement strand
GACCGCACGTGTGGCCACCTTCACGGCACGGTCGGCGGCACGCACGCTGGCCACTTCATCGACGGCGGTGCCCGGCGTGCGCGCCTTGTCGCCGCGAACCGGCGGCCGCTCGCCCTCGCCTTCGCGCACCATGCGGAAATCGATCTTGCGGCTGTCCAGATCGACGCGACTGACCTGCACCCGCACCCTTGCGCCGACGGCGTAGCGGATGCCGGTGCGCTCGCCACGCAGCTCCTGGCGCGCCTCGTCGAAGCGGTAGTACTCGCCGCCGAGTTCGGTGATGTGCACCAGGCCCTCGACGTAGAGGGCGTCGAGTGTCACGAAGAGGCCGAAGCTCGTGACCGCGCTCACGGTGCCGCCGAATTCCTCGCCCAGGTGCTCGCGCATGTAGCGGCACTTGAGCCAGGCCTCGACATCGCGGCTGGCTTCGTCGGCGCGGCGCTCATTGGCGCTGCAATGCGCGCCCACGGATTCCCACAGCGCCATCTCCTGCGACAGCGGCTTGACCGGTCGGTGCGCGACCTTGCCGCCGCGGCGCACTTCGGGCACGCGTGTGTGTTCGCTCGGTGCCAGGTGGTAGCGCCGCGAACCGAGCAGCGCCTTGATGACGCGGTGCACCAGCAGGTCCGGGTAGCGCCGGATCGGGCTCGTGAAGTGCGTGTAGGCGCCGTAGGCCAGGCCGAAGTGGCCGGCGTTGGTCGAGGTGTAGATCGCCTGCTGCATCGAGCGCAGCAGCATGGTGTGGATCTGCGTCGCGTCGGGTCGACCCTGCGTCGCTTGCGCGATGGCCTGGAACTCGCCCGGACCCGGGTCGTCGCTGAGGTGCAGTCCGATACCCAGCGCCTTCAGGTAGCCCTGCAGCACCAGCCGCTTCTCGGGCGTGGGGCCCTCGTGCACGCGGTACAGGCTCGGGTGCTCGCCGGCCGTGATGAACTCGGCCGCGCAGACGTTGGCCGCGAGCATCGACTCTTCGATCAGCTTGTGCGCCTCGGTGCGCACGCGCGGCACGATCTTCTCGATGCGGCCAGCGTCGTCGCAGACGATCTGTGTCTCGGTGGTCTCGAAGTCGACCGCGCCGCGCTGTGCGCGCTGCTTGAGCAGGGCGCGGTAGACCTCGTGCAGGTGCAGCAGGTGCGGCACCAGGTCGGGCCGCTTGTGCGCCTCGGGCCCGCGTGTGTTGGCCAGGATCGCGGCGACTTCGGTGTAGGTCAGCCGCGCATGTGAATTGATGACCGCGGGATAGAACTGGTAGGCGTCGATGCGGCCGGCGCTGTCGACCACCATGTCGCAGACCATCGCCAGGCGGTCCTGCTCGGGGTTCAGCGAGCACAGGCCGTTGGACAGCTTCTCCGGCAGCATCGGGATCACACGGCGCGGAAAGTACACCGAAGTCGCGCGCTCGTAGGCGTCGTCGTCGATCGATTCGCCGGGCTTGACGTAGTGGCTGACATCGGCAATGGCCACCAGCAGCCGCCAGCCGTCCAGCGCCGACTTGCCGCGACCGCGCTTGAAGGGCTCGCAGTACACGGCGTCGTCGAAGTCGCGCGCATCCTCGCCATCGATGGTGACCAGTGGCACGTCCGTCAGGTCGACACGGTGCTTGCGGTCGATCGGCCGGATGCGCTCGGGCAGCGCCGCCGCCGCGGCCAGCGTCTCGGGCGAAAACTGGTGCGGCACCTCGTACTTGCGCACCGCGATTTCGATCTCCATGCCGGCGTCGTCGATCTCGCCCAGCACCTCTGCGACGCGGCCCACCGGCTGCGAATGCAATGACGGCGGCTCGGTCAGTTCCACCGACACGACCTGCCCCACCGCGGCGCTGGCGGTGGCGTTCTTCGGGATCAGGATGTCCTGGCCGTAGCGGCTGTCCTCGGGCGCCACCAGCCACTGCCCGCCTTCGTGCAGCAAGCGGCCGATGATCGGCGTCTTGCGCCGCTCCAGGATGTCGACGACGCGGCCTTCGGGGCGGCCCTTGCGGTCGAGCCGCAACACGCGCACGCGCACGCGGTCACGGTGCAGCACGCTGCGCATCTCCTGTGGCGCCAGGTAGATGGCGGTGTCGCCGTTGTCGGGGATGACGAAGCCGTGGCCGTCGCGATGGCCCTCGACGCGGCCGTCCACTTCACCCGTCAGGGCGGGGCCGGCCGGGGCCGGGATTGATGTGGAGATTTCCTTGATGATATGATCCTTGGTTCGCAGAAAGCCCAGGTGGCGGAATTGGTAGACGCACTAGTTTCAGGTACTAGCGCTTAACGGCGTGGGGGTTCGAGTCCCTTCCTGGGCACCAGACAAATGCAGTAGTGGCGATGGCCGGCAGAAATGTCGGCCATTCGCGTTTTCAGACAGCAAATTTCTTCGCCACCCCGTCCGGGCGCAGGCCGTCGTATTCCTCGAAAGGCTGGTGTATCCACGGGCTCGTTGGCAGGCTCTCGACATAGTAGTCGGGGATGTAGGTCGACACGCCCTTGACCCAGATCACCGCGGCGCGAAGCTCCTGGATCGACGGCATCCCGCGCAGGCGGTCGACCACCGCGCGCAGCGTGTGCCCGGTGTCGGCCAGGTCGTCGACCAGCAACACTCGGCCGGCCACTTCGCCCTTGGGCATGGTGATGTACTTGGCGAGGTCGAGCCGGCCCTGGATGGTGCCGGCCTCGGCGCGGTACGAACTGGTGGACATGATCGCCAGCGGCTTGTCGAAGACGCGCGAGAGCACGTCGCCGGGCCGCATGCCCCCGCGCGCCAGGCACAGGATCTGGTCGAATTCCCAGCCCGAGTGGTGCACCTTGAGCGCCAGGCGCTCGATCAGCATGTGGTACTCGTCCCAGGACACGTACAGGTGCTTGCCGTCGTCGGTGAGCATGTTCGGCATCTCCTCTGGGTGCTTCGGATTCAGGCGCGGAACGGGTGCCGCAGAAGGATGGTGTGAACGCGGTCGGGACCGGTGGACACCATGTCGATGGGCGCTCCGATGAGGGCCTGCATCCGTTCCAGGTAGCGGCGTGCATTGAGCGGCAACTGCTCCCAGTTGGTCAGGCCGGCGGTCGTCTCGCTCCAGCCGGGCAGCGTCTCGTAGACCGGCTTGCAGGCGGCGATCTCGTCGGCATCCAGCGGCAGGATGTCGAGCCTGCTCGCGCCGAGCTCGTAGCCGGTGCAGATGTTGATCTCGGGCAGGCCGTCGAGCACGTCGAGCTTGGTGATGCACAGGCCCGAGATGCCGTTGATGATCATGCTGCGCTTGAGCGCTGCGGCGTCGAGCCAGCCGCAGCGGCGCGCGCGGCCGGTGACGGTGCCGCGCTCCTGGCCGACGGTGGAAAGGTGGTGGCCGACCGTGCCCGCGACGTCCATCGGCAATTCGGTCGGGAACGGCCCGGCGCCGACGCGCGTGGTGTAGGCCTTGGTGATGCCCAGGATGTAGTGCAGCAGCCCGGGTCCGATGCCGGCACCGGCAGCCGCGTTGCCAGCCACGCAGTTGCTCGAGGTCACGTACGGGTAGGTGCCGTGGTCGATGTCCAGCAGCGTACCTTGCGCGCCTTCGAAAAGCAGGTTGGCGCCTGCGCCGTGGGCCTGGAAGAGGCGATAGCCGACGTCGGCCATCAGCGGCCGTATCTGCTCGGCGGCCGCCATCGCCGCATCGAGCATGGGCTGCCACGCCAGCGGTGCTGCCTGCAGCACGCCGGTGAGTTCGGCGTTGTGCAACTCCACCAGCTCGCGCAGCTTGTCCTCGAAACGCTGCGGGTGCTTGAGGTCCTGCACGCGCAGGGCACGGCGCGCCACCTTGTCTTCATAGGCGGGGCCGATGCCCTTGCCGGTGGTGCCGATCTTGCCGCTGCCGCTGCTTTCGCGCAGCGCCTCGCGGGCGCGATCCATCTCGACATGGAAAGGCAGGATCAGCGGGCAGGCTTCGGACACGAACAGCCGCGAGCGGACGTCGATGCCGAGCTGTTCGATGCGCTCGATTTCCTGCAGCAGGTGCGCCGGGTCGACCACCACGCCGTTGCCGATGTAACAGGCCACGCCCGCGCGCATGACACCCGAGGGGATGAGCTGCAGCGCCGTCTTGCGGCCGGCAATGACCAGCGTGTGGCCGGCGTTGTGGCCACCCTGGAAGCGCACCACGCCCTGGGCGTGGTCGGTCAACCAGTCGACGATCTTGCCCTTGCCCTCGTCGCCCCACTGGGTACCCACCACGACGACGTTGCGGCCGGCGGTGGGCAGGATGGCTGCATGCATGTTCAATTCGTCCTCGATGTGTTCAGGGTGTCGGGGCCGCAGCGCTGTCGATGTTGCGCAGCACCCAGCGGCCATCGACCGCAACGAGTTCGCGGTCACAGTCGAAAGCCGATGATTCGGGCTCGTGCCCGGGCAGCACGGCGAGCACGGTCTCCCCGGCTTCGCGCAGGCGCCTTACCGCGGCGCGAAGCTCGGTGTCCTCGCCCCAGGGAGCGCGTATCGCCGTCGCCACCGGCGTGGCACCGGAGAGCTCGGCCAGTGTCTTGAGGTCGAGGCTGAAACCGACCGCCGGCCGGTTGCGGCCGAAGACGGCACCGACCTCGTCGTAGCGCCCGCCGCGCGCCAGCGCGTCACTGCTGCCGGCGCCGTAGACCGCGAATCGCGGCCCGCTGTAGTAGGCGTAGCCGCTCATGTCCGACAAGTCGAAGCCGGTGCGCAGCCGCGGGTAGGCCAGCCGCAGGTGCGTGGCCAGCCACTGCAGCTGGTCCAGCGCCTGGCGCACCAGCGGCCGTGCCGGCAGTTCGCGGCGCGCCACCTCCAGCACCTCGTCGCCGCCATACAGGCGCAACAGCGTCTGCAGTGCACGGCGGGCTTCGTCGGGCGCACCACGGGTGAGTGCCGCCACTGCCGGCGCGTCCTTCTCCGACAAGGCCTGCGCAACGTCCTGCAGCCGTGCCGCCTCCAGCGGCACGCCAGCCAGCACGCCACGCAAGACGCGCGCATCCGCGAGGTCGATCACCGGCTGCGTGACACCCGCCAGCTGCAGGCAATCGAGCGCCAGCTCGGCCGCTTCGAGGTCGGCTTCCAGGCCGGCGTGGCCGAAGATCTCGGCGCCGAACTGCAGCGGCTCGCGCGTCGCCGCCAGCCCCGCCGGCCGCGTGTGCAACACCGGGCCGCAGTAACACAGGCGGGTGATGCCTTCGCGGTTGAGCAGGTGGGCGTCGATGCGCGCGGCCTGCGCAGTGGTGTCGGCGCGCAGACCCAGGGTGCGGCCGCTGAGCTGGTCGACGAGCTTGAAGGTGCGCAGGTCGAGTTCGCGCCCGGTGCCTGACAACAGTGACTCCAGGTGTTCCAGCAGCGGCGGCATGACCAGCTCGAAACCGTAACCGCGCGCCCGATCGAGCAGGCCGCGCCGGAGTTCCTCGATACGCCGTGCCTGCGTCGGCAGGACATCGGCGATGTGCTCGGGCAGCAGCCAAGCAGAGAGCATGAAATGCACCGGTGTTGAAAGCGGCATTGTACGTGGCGCCCCGGCACAGGCCAGCCCGACGCAGTTGCACTCCAAGCCGCGACGCCCCGGGGCGCAGCCAGCGTGGGGCCCGTCTGCTAGCGCCAGATTGCCAGCAGCAGCAAGCCGACGACCATGCTGCTGAGACCGATGAAACGGATCTGGCCGTCGGACAAGCGCGTGGCGCGTTCGAACATGGTGCGCCAACTGCCGGGGTTCAGGAAAGGCAGCAGCCCTTCGATCACCAGCATCAGCCCCAGCGCGCCGAGCAGCAGGTCGCCCATGGCCGGACGGCAGTTCGATGGTGGCCGCGAGGCGCCCTACTTGCCCAGCGTGCCGCCACGCATGGCGCGGAAGAACTCGCCACTCGGGTCGATCACCATCATGTCGCCCCGGTCGCGAAAGGTCGCCCGGTAGGCTTCGAGGCTGCGATAGAACTGCGCGAACTGCGGGTCGCGGCCGAAGGCGTCGGCGTACAGCGCCGAGGACTTGGCGTCGCCCTCGCCCTTGATCTTCTGCGCCTCGCGGTAGGCCTCGGCGATGATCACCTCGCGCTGGCGGTCGGCATCGGCGCGGACCTTCTCGCCGTCGGCGGCGCCCTGCGAACGCAACTCGTTGGCCACCTGCTTGCGCTCGGACTCCATGCGCCGGTAGACCGAGTCGGTGATGTCGGCCACGAAGTCCACGCGCTTGATGCGCACGTCGACGATCTCGATGCCGAAGGCCTGGGCCTCGTCGGTCAGGCGCGTCTGCACGTCGTTCATGACCTTCTCGCGTTCCGTGGCCAGCACGCTGGCCACGTTGCGCTTGGTGATCTCTTCGTTGAAGGCGGCCTGCACCACCGGTGCGAGGCGGTTCTCCAGGTTGCGGAAATCGGTGCCGTTGTTGCGGATGAACTGGCGCGGCTCGGCGATGCGCCATTTCACCAGCCAGTCGATGACCAGGCTCTTCTTCTCGGCGGTGAAGATAGGCCGCGTCTCGGGGCTGTCCAGCGTCTGCACGCGCTTGTCCAGGAAAACGACGTTCTGGAACGGCGGCGGCAGCTTGAACTTCAGCCCTGGAACGGTGATGACTTCCTTGATCTCGCCCAGGGCGTAGACGACACCGACCTGGCGCTGGTCGACGACGAACACCACGCTGGAGGCGACCATCAGTACCACCAGGGCGCCAGCGACGAAGATTCCGATGCGGTTCATGTTCATGGGAGCTGCCATTCAGCGCCCCTCGCGGTCGCGCGCGCGCGCGCCGTCGCGGGAACGGATATCCACACTCTGCGTGCCCGTGGGGTCGATCGAGGGCGGCGCTGGCACCGCTGTGGGTGCACCCGCCGGCACGCCGCCTTGCTGCATCAGCCGGTCCAGCGGCAGGTACAGCAGGTTGGACCCGGCGCGGCTGTCGACCATCACCTTGGTGACGTTGGAATACACCTGCTGCATGGTCTCCAGGTAGAGGCGGTCTCGTGTCACGACCGGCGCGCGCTGGTACTCGGTGAGCACCGAACGGAAGCGCTGCGCATCGCCATCGGCCTGCGCGATCACACGCGCGCGATAGCCCTCGGCTTCCTCGAGCAGGCGCGCTGCCGTACCGCGCGCCTGGGGAATGACGTTGCTGGCGTAGGCCTGGCCTTCGTTCTTGAAGCGGTCGCGGTCGGCACCGGCCTTCAGCGCATCGTTGAAGGCCGCCTGCACCTGGTCGGGAACGAACACGTTCTGCACGTTGACGTTGGAGATCACGATGCCGGCCTTCAAGCGGTCGAGCTGGGCCTGGATCGACTTCACGAGGTCGGCTGCGATGGCGTCGCGCTGCTCGTACAACACCTGATCGACCTTGCTGCGGCCGACGATCTCACGCACCGCCGATTCGGCCGCCATGACCACCGCCTCGTCCGGGCGGAAGTTCTCGAACAGGTAGGCGCGCGCGTCGGCGCGCCGGTACTGCACGACGAAGCGGATGTCGACGATGTTCTCGTCCTGCGTCAGCATCGACGAATCGCGCAGTCCGGTGGCCTGCACGACCACGTTGCGGCCCACCTCCACCGACTGCAACTGCGTCACCGCCACCACCTCGTGGGCCTGCACCGGGTAGGGCAGGCGCCACTGGAAGCCGGCGTCCTTGGTGTGGCTGTACTTGCCGAAGGTGGTGACGACCGCCTGGTAGCCTTCCTGGACGATGAAGAAGCCACTGCCGAGCCAGATCAGCAGCGCCACGATGCTGATCAGGCCGACGCCGATGCCGGCGCTCTTCATGTCGGGCTGGAACGACGGACCACCGGAGCCGCCGTCGCCGCCGCCGTTCGGCCGGCCCCGGCCGCCGCCCTTGCCACCGAACAAGCCGCTGAGCTTGCGGTTGAAGTCGCGCCAGAGCTCGTCGAGGTCGGGCGGACCGTCGTTGCGGTTGTTGAAGATCAACACATTGCCGTCGCTGGCGGCCTGCGGCGGGCGGCGGCGCAGCGCGCCGTGCAGCAGGGCACGCAGTGCCGTCGCAAC
>JACZKT010000020.1 GCA_014859905.1 Rubrivivax sp. | reverse complement strand
TGGCGCAGCTCGCACTCGATGCCCGGCTGGGTTTCGGGCACACGCACCAGCAGGCCGTGGAGCTGATGTACACCAACCTCATCGGCGTGGCGCCCTCGCCGCAGGACAGCGCCGATCTGGTGGCCCTGATCGACGTCTATCCCGTCTTCACCGAGGCCTCGCTCGCCGTCTTCGCCGCCGAGCTGCCCTACAACACCGCCAACATCGACCTCGTCGGCCTGTCACAGACAGGCATCGAGTACGTGCCGGCTTGAGGTGCTTCAGACGGGCACGGACATCAACTCCGCCAGCACCTGCCGGTAGCGCGGCAGCGCCAGCCGCCGCAGATCGCAGCGCTCGACCACGGTCTGCCGCGCTGCCGCGCGCAACGCACCGTCGCTGCCGCGTTCATGCACCGCCGCGGCCACGGCGGCGGCCAGCGCCTCGGTATCGAAGAAGTCGACCAGGGTGCCGTTGACGCCGTCAGCCACGAACTCCTGCACCGGCGCCGTGGCACTGCCCACGAGGTGGCAGCCGGCACTCATGGCTTCGAGGCAGCTCCACGACAGCACGAAGGGGTAGGTCAGGTAGACATGGGCAGCAGACACCTGCAGCACTTTCAGGAACTGCCCGTAGGGCAACTGGCCCAGGAAGTGCACGCGGCGCTCGTCGATGCGGTCCCGCACCTCGTCGAGAAAGATGCTCTTCCAGGTCTGGCCCGCGGGCGCGGCGGCGCCGTAGCTCACGCCGTCGGCACCGACGATCAGCACCTGGGCGGTGGGGCAGAGCTGCAGCAGCCGCGGCAGCGCGCGCATGAAGACGTGGTAGCCACGCAGGGGCTCGAGGCTGCGGGCGACGAAGGTCACCACCGCGTCGCCGGCTTGCAGAGCGGTGCCGTCCGGCAACACCAGGCGGGCGCTGGGGTCGGGTCGCACGGTGTCGGTATCGATGCCGTCGAAGATCTCCACCAGCCGCGACTGGAAGGCTGCCGGAAGGCAGCTGCGCTGCCAGCGCGTGGGCACCACGCCGAGATCCATCGAGTTCATGGCCTCCAGCAGTGCCAGGTTCTTCATGCGCAGCCGCAGGCCCGGCAGCGGACCGGTCGGCGGGAACTCGGGGTCGAATCCGACATCCCCGCCCTCGAGCCGGTAGAAGTACTCCAGCAGACAGACCAGCCGCGCGCGCGGCCAGACGTCCTTCACGAACAGCGCCTCGCCCCAGCCCGGGTTGGCGATCACGAGGTCGGGCGTGAAGCCCTCGCGCTGCAATGCAAGCATGGCCCCTGCCGCGGCCTCGCCGCGGATCACCTTGGCCTCGACATCGGCCGCCAGCGGATGCGGTTTGAAACCGGGCGGCCGCTGTGCCTTGTAGACATGCAGCGTCACGCCCGGCGGCACGGGGCGGCGGTTGATCGACAGCGCGTGCACCGCATGCCCCGCCTGCGCCAGGGCCGGCGCCAGGTGGCGGAACTGGCCGGGGAAGTTCTGGTGGACGAAGAGGATGTTCACGTGACGATCGTGGCGCTTTCGACCAGCGGCTGTGTCGGCCGCGCGGAACGACCGCACGCCCGGTTCAGGCGCCGCCGCTGCCGGCAGGACAGTGGCGGACCTTCGGCAGCGCCCCGACCTGGCGACCTCCGCGCCGTGCATTGTGCAGCGCCTGGTCGCCGCCGCGGCAGACAGACGCGCTCACCTGGGGCCGGCAGGCACTACATCTGTGCCAGCGGGATGCCGGCCGCCTTTTCGTCCGGATTCAATGCCTCGATGAGTGCCGCCAGGTCCTCGTCCAGGCGCTCCAGCGTCTTGGCGTCCAGCCGCGCCAGCGCCTCGGGCAGCACACCCGCAAAGGGTCCGGGGGCCCGGCGCAGCACGCGAGCGCCCGCGGGGAGCACACGCAGTTGCACGGCGCGACGGTCGGGGCCGTTCCTTTCGGCTACCAGCATGTCGGCGCCGACCAGGGCCTTGACCAGGTTGCTGGCCGTCGTCTGATGGATGTCCATGGCCCGGGCCAGGCCGTTCACTCCCAGGCCGGGGTTGGCGCGGACGACGCTCAAGGCCCAGATCTGGGCCCCGCCGACGCCGGCCCTCTTCTCGACCTGCTGGAAATGGGTCTTGACGGCGTTGAAGACGAGCCGGAAGCGCCTCAGCACGCGCGTCGCCGGCTCACCCAGGTCTTCGGCCTGCGACGGCACCGGAGCTGGCGCCTTGGACGTCCGGGTCTTGGAAGACATGACTGGACTCACCGGAGTGCCGTGCGGAACGCAAGCATGTTCGTATCAATGCAGATTTGCGGTGCAGCCGGTCACGATGGCCGGCGGCAAGGTCAACCCGACTGGTGGCTGCGCACACGCGCCTCGATGCGCGCGCGCAGCCGCCAGCGGCCGGCGTCGGCCAGCATGCGGCCGGCCCAGCGGAAGACGTTGAACTCGCGCACCGTGCTGCGCAGGCTGGCCATGCGTTCGCGTTGCTCGGCCACCGGCATGGTGGCGGCGCGGTTCAGTGCGTCGGCGGTCTCCTCCACGTGGTACGGATTCACGATCAGGGCCTCGGTCAATTCGCGCGCCGCGCCGGCGAATCGGCTCAGGATCAGCACGCCCTGCAGGTCGTCGCGCGCGGCCACGAACTCCTTGCACACCAGGTTCATGCCGTCGTGCAGGCTGGTCACGACGCAGACGTCGGCGGCGCGAAAAAGCTCCATCACCGCGTCGTGCTCGTGGTGCTGGGCCAGCAGGTGCACCGGCTGGTAGCCGGGGCGGCCGTAGCGCTGGTTGATGCGTTGGGTGACGCGCTCGATGCGCTCCTGGAAGCTGCGGTACTCGTCGAGTGCGCTGCGCGAGGGCGCTGCCACCTGCACGAAGACGAAACGGCCGATCCAGGACGGCCATTTCTCTAGCAACCGCTCGACGGCGTTGAGCCGTTCGAGGATGCCCTTGGTGTAGTCGAAACGGTCCACGCCCACTGCGATGCAAGGCTCCGGCGGCAGGCCCAGGCGCTCGACCACGCGGCGGCGGCACTCGGCCACCGGTGCCCAGCTGGCCACCATCTCGTCGCTGGGCCATTCGATCGATATCGGGTAGCTCTCGATCAGCGTCTCCTTGTCCTGGAACGAGATGGTGGAATATTCGTGCTCGATGCGGGCCTCGAGATAGCGGTCCACCGTCTCGATGAAGTTCTTGCAGTGGTAGCGGGTGTGAAAGCCCAGGATCGTGCTGCCCAGCATGCCCTGCAGGATCTCGCGCCGCCAGGGGCAGATGCCGAAGGATTCCGGGTTGGGCCACGGGATGTGCCAGAAGGTCAGGATGGTGGCCTGCGGCAGCTGCTCGCGGATCATCGCCGGCAGCAGCGCGAAGTGGTAGTCCTGCACCAGCACCACCGGGTCGGCACTGCGCGCCTCGGCAACCACGGCGTCGGCAAAACGCTGGTTGATGGCGCGGTAGGCCGCCCAGTCGGACTCGCGGAACACCGGACGCACATGCGCGACATGGCACAGCGGCCACATGCCTTCGTTGGCGAAGCCGTAGTAGTAGCCCTGCTCCTCTTCGGCCGTGAGCCAGATGCGACGCAGCCAGTACTCCTCGCGCCCCGGGGGTACGCGCACGCGGTCGTCGCCGTCGACCACGTCGCGGTCGGCACCGCCGCTGCCGTGGGCCACCCAGGTGCCCGAGCAGGCGCGCATCACCGGCTCGACGGCAGTCACCAGGCCGCTGGCCGGGCGCTTGACGACGACGCCGTCGGCACCGTGCTCGTGGATGTAGGGTTCGCGGTTGGAGACCACGATGACCTGGTCGCCGCTGAGCCGCGTGCGCAACAGCGTGCGCAGGCGTTCGGCGGTCCATTCGGCGTCGGGACCCTGTGCACGACGGTATTCGTCCTCCAGGTCGCGCAGCCGGTGGCGCAGGTCGGCCGCGAACGGCGCCAGTTCGGGCGGTGCCGCCAACAGCGGGCTGAGCAGGCCCTCGCCGCGCATGATGGCGCGTACGCCGTTGACCCAGCCGCGCCAGCTGAGCTGGGCCACGACCACGGTGATGACGGCGATGACCAGGCCCAGCGCCGCGATCAGGCCGATCAGGTAGCGCTGCGTGTCCTGGCTGCGGCGGTCGATGAAGCTCAGGTCGTGCACCAACACCAGTCGCGCCACCAGCACCATGGGTGCGGCGGCAGCCTCGGGCGCTGCAGCGGCGGCCGAGGCTGCCGCCGCACCCATGGTGCTGGTGG
>JACZKT010000207.1 GCA_014859905.1 Rubrivivax sp. | reverse complement strand
CTCGATGCCCAAGGCCAGCACGAGACGACGGTGATCGTGCTCGCCGGCGACGGCGGCACCTACGACATCGGCTTCCAGTGCCTGTCGTCGGCCGCCGAGCGCAACGAGGACTTCATCTACTTCTGCCTCGACAACGAGGGCTACATGAATACCGGCGCGCAGAAGTCGTCGTCGACGCCGCACTACGCCTGGACCGGCTCGACGCCGGCCGGCAAGACCTCGCGCAAAAAGAACATGACCGAGATCATGGCCGCGCACGGCGTGCCCTATGTCGCCACTGCCAGCGTCGGCCACCTGGCCGACCTGAAGCGCAAGGTGACGCGCGCGAAGGCGCTGCGCGGCACCCGTTTCATCACCCTGCTGATCCCCTGCCTGGACGGCTGGGGACTGGCCGACGACGCCGGCCTGGCCGCGGCGCGGCTGGCGGTGGAGACCGGCGCCTTTCCCCTGTACGAGATCGAGGACGGCCGCCGCTACACCGTCAATTCGGACAAGACGCGGCCGATCGGCGAGTACCTGGCGCTGCAGCGCCGTTACCGCCACATGAGCAGCGAACAGGTCGCCGATCTGCAGGCCGAGATCGACGACGGCTGGGCGCGGCTGCAGCGCCATGCCGCGCCGGATCTCGCCGTGCCGGCCTGAAGCCGGCCGGTCAACGGCACAATCGGCCCTTCGCAGGCGTGGTCGCCGAAATCACGCCGCTGGATCCACCCACCGCAGGAGACCTGTCCATGACCACCCGTCGCACGCCCTTGATCCTCGGCGCCCTCGCCGCCGCCTTCGCCTTCGCCGGCGCGCCCGCCTGGGCGCAGCCGGCCAAGCTGAAGGTGGGACTGATGCTGCCGTATACCGGAACCTTCGCCGCGCTCGGCACCGCCATCGAGAACGGCTTCCGTCTCTACGTGGCCGAACAGGGCGGCAAGCTCGGCGGCCGCGAGATCGAGTGGTTCAAGGTCGACGACGAGTCCGACCCGTCCAAGGCCACCGACAACGCCAACAAGCTGATCAAGCGCGACAACGTCGACGTGCTGGTGGGCAGCGTGCACTCGGGCGTGGCGATGGCGATGGCCAGGGTGGCGCGCGACAGCGGCACCATGCTCATCGTGCCCAACGCCGGTGCCGATGCCGTGACCGGCCCGATGTGCGCCCAGCATATCTTCCGCAGCTCGTTCTCGAACTGGCAGCCTGGTTACGCGATGGGCGAGGTGATGGCCAAGAAGGGCCACAAGAAGGTGGTGACCATCACCTGGAAATATGCCGCCGGCGACGAATCGGTGAAGGGCTTCCGCGAGGCCTTCGAGAAGCAGGGCGGCCAGGTGGTCAAGGATCTGAGCCTGCCGTTCCCGGGTGTCGAATTCCAGGCCCTGCTGACCGAGATCGCGTCGCTCAAGCCCGATGCCGTCTACACCTTCTTCGCCGGCGGCGGCGCGGTGAAATTCGTCAAGGACTACGCCGCGGCCGGGCTGAAGGCGTCGATTCCGCTGTACGGCGCCGGCTTCCTGACCGACGGCACGCTGCAGGCACAAGGGGCCGCCGCCGACGGGCTGCTGACGACGCTGCATTACGGCGACAGCCTGGACAAGCCGCGCGACAAGGACTTCCGCCTGGCGTACGTCAAGGCCTACAAGCTGCAGCCCGACGTCTACGCCGTGCAGGGCTACGATGCGGCGCAGATGCTGGGCATCGGCCTGGCCGCAGTGAAGGGCGACATCGGCAAGAAGGCGGAATTCGCCGCCGCGCTCGAGAAGGCCCGCATCGACAGCCCACGCGGCGCCTTCAGCCTGGGCAAGACGCACAACCCGGTGCAGGACATCTATCTGCGCCAGGTGGTGGGCCAGGAGAACAAGGTCATCGGCGTGGCGTCGAAGGCCCTGGCCGACCCCGGCCGCGGCTGCCGGATGTAACGCATCTTCCTGCTGCGCACGTCGATCTCGGCCCTGTGCTGCTCGCCGTACGGGCGTACGGCTGCGCTGCTCGATCCGACCTCGCCGTGCTCGCGACGGAATCTGCGTCACATCCGGTCGTGCAGGCCTCGCCAACATCCCTGATGTGAATGGACCCCACGATCTTCCTGGTGCAATGCCTGAACAGCCTGCAGTACGGGCTGCTGCTGTTCCTGGTGGCCTCGGGGCTGACGCTGATCTTCGGCATCATGGGCGTCATCAACCTGGCGCACGGCAGCTTCTACATGATCGGCGCCTACATGGCCTATGCGCTGGCGCCGTTCGTGGCCTCGACGCTGGGCGGCGGCTTCTTCACCACGCTGGCCCTGGGGCTGGTGCTGGCGGTGCTGCTGGGCTACGTGCTGGAGTGGGCCTTCTTCAGCTTTCTCTACGGCCGCGAGCACCTGCAGCAGGTGCTGATGACCTACGGCCTGATCCTGGTGTTCGAGGAATTGCGCAGCATCCTGGTCGGTGACGACGTGCACGGCGTCAAGCCGCCCGATTGGCTGGCGGGGGCCATCCCGCTGGGTGAGCTGATGACCTACCCGGTGTACCGGCTGTTCATCTCTGCGGTGTGCCTGGGCGTGGCGCTGGCGATGTGGTACGTGCTGGCGCGCACGCGGCTGGGCATGCGGATCCGCGCCGGCGCCACCAACCGCGAGATGGTGCAGTCGCTGGGCGTCGACATCAAGCTGCTGTACCGGGTGGTGTTCGCCGCCGGCGTGGCGCTGGCGGTGCTGGCCGGCATGGTGGCGGCGCCGGTGTCGTCGGTCTACCCGGGCATGGGCAACCAGGTGCTGATCATCTGCTTCGTGGTCGTCGTCATCGGCGGCATTGGCTCGATCCGCGGCGCGCTGCTGGCGGCGCTGCTGATCGGCGTCGCCGAGACCTTCGGCACGGTGCTGATTCCGCAGGCTGCCGGCGTGCTGGTCTACGTATTGATGGCGCTGATCCTGCTGTGGAAGCCGGACGGGCTGTTCCGGGCCGGGTGATGGACGCATCACGCATCGTGCCGGTGCTGCTGGCTGCGCTGGCGCTGGCGCTGTGGCCGCTGGCCGCCGGCAGCTACGGCATCGACTTCGTCACCAAGACGATGATCTACGCCGTCCTGGCGCTGAGCCTGGAACTGCTGGTCGGCACCACCGGGCTGGTCTGTTTCGGGCAGGCGGCGCTGTTCGGCCTGGCCGGCTATGCAGTGGTGCAGTTGTCGCCGCAGGATGCACCGGCCTCGCTGTGGTGGCTGCTGCCGGCGTCGATGGCGGTGGCCGCCGCCTACGCGCTGTTCATGGGCGCGCTGTCGCTGCGCACGCGCGGCGTCTACTTCATCATGGTCACGCTGGCCTTCGCACAGATGGCCTACTACGTGGTGCACGACACGCCGCTGGGCGGCGGCACCGACGGCATCTACCTGGCGCTGAAACCTGTGGCCGAGATCGGGCCCGTGCTGCTGCTGGACCTGGGCGACCCGCTGACGCTGTACTACTTCGTTCTCGGTGCCCTGGCGGCGGTGTTCGTGCTGCTGGCGCTGCTGCTGCGATCGCCTTTCGGCCGCGCGCTGGCCGGCATCCGCATCAACGAGCAGCGCATGCGCGCCACCGGCTTCTCGACCTATCCGTACAAGCTGGCGGCGTTCGTGATCTCCGGCGCCATCGCCGGTCTGGGCGGCTTCCTGTTCGCGGTGAAGGACGGCTACGTCAACCCCGAGCTGCTGAGCTGGCACGTATCAGGCTCGGTGCTGGTGATGATCATCCTCGGCGGCATCGGCCACCTGCGCGGCGCCGTGCTGGGCGCTTTCGCCTTCGCGCTGCTGCAGGAGTTCTTCAAGTCCGAAGTCGTGTTCGGCGGCTTCGCCAAGCACTGGCTGCTGGGCCTGGGCCTGACCATCATCGTCAGCGTCGCGCTGCTGCCGCGCGGCCTGATCGGCGCCGGTGCGCTGCTGACAAGCCGCTTGCGGCGCCGCGTGGAAGGCACGGCGTGACGGAGGTGCTGCTGCGCGCGCGCAAGGTCACGCGCCGCTTCGGCGGCCTCGTCGCCGTGGACGGCGTGTCGCTGGAGCTGCAGCGCGGCACCGTGCACGCCGTGATCGGCACCAACGGCGCCGGCAAGTCGACGCTGATCAACATCCTGTCGGGCGAGCTCGGTGCCAGCAGTGGCAGCGTCGAGCTGCGCGGCACCGATATCACGCGCTGGTCGCAGCCGCGGCGGGCACGTGCCGGCATCGGCCGCAGCTACCAGCGCACCACCATCTATCCGGTGTTCACGGTGCTCGAGAATCTCATGCTGGGCGAGGGGACGGGCGTGCGGCTGGACGTGGAGGCTGGTTTGCGGGCCCTCGAGCGGTTCGCCACGACGCTGGGGTTGGAAGTCGATCCTCACGCGCTGACCTCGCGGCTGGCCCTGGGACAGCAGCAGCAGATCGAGATCATCAAGGCCCTGTGGTCCGGATCGAAGGTGCTGATCCTCGACGAGCCAACCTCGATGCTCACGCCCCAAGGCATCGAGGAGTTGGAGAAGGTCGTCTCCCAACTGCGCGACGAAGGGTTGGCGATCATCTTCATCACCCACAAGCTGCACGAAGCCCTGGACCTGGGAGATCGGGTGTCGATCCTCCGCGGCGGTCGCGTGGTCGGTTCGTGGGGTCCGGACGTGGTCAAGACGACGGCTCGGGCGGATATGCAGGCCCTCATCGTCGGTGCCATGTTCGGCGAGGACGCGGGCTCGGTGGAGGGTATGGCCGAGATCCGCGACGGAGTGACGGGTCGCGCCGAGCGGAGGGAATTGCCGTCGGAGCCGGTGCTGGAACTTCTCAAAGTGTCGGTGGAGCCTCTCCGCGGAGAAGTCGGCGCGCATGACGTGGAACTTGCGCTGCGACCGGGGGAGATCCTCGGCGTCGCCGGCGTCGACGGTAACGGGCAGCGCGAGCTCGCCGAGGCCGTCTCCGGCCAGCGGAGCCTTTCGGGTGGTGATATCCGCCTCGACGGGGTGTCGATCGCCCGGGCGAGCGTCAACAAGCGCCAGGCACTTGGGCTGCGGTACGTCACCGACGATCGCATTGGCGAAGGCACGGTGGGGACCCTCAGTGTAGGCCTCAACCTCGTCTTGAAACGCATAGGCGAGGAGCCGTTCTGGCGGGGAGGGCGCATCCGCGAGGAGGCCATCGATGCGGTGGCATGCGATCTCGTGGAGGGCTTCGACATCCGCACGCCGGGTACCGAGACGCGCTGCGGGACTCTCTCCGGGGGCAACCTGCAGAAGGTGGTCCTCGCCCGCGAACTCTCCTTTCACCCAAAGGTAGTGGTGTACAACAAACCCACGTACGGACTCGACCTCAAGACCACCCTCGCCGTCCGCGAGCGGATCAGAGACCTCGCCGAGCAGGAGGGCGTCGCCGCCCTCCTCATCTCCACGGACCTTGGGGAGATCCTCGACCTCTCGGATCGGATCGCGGTTCTCTTCCGGGGCCGCGTCATGGGGATCGTGGAG
>JACZKT010000206.1 GCA_014859905.1 Rubrivivax sp. | reverse complement strand
GTGGAGCGCGCTGCCCGACGGCGCGCTCAAGCGCCAGCTGCTGCCCGAACTGGCGCGGCGCGCGCAGCTGGAGGTGGCCGACCTGTCTGCGCTGTGGGGCCAGCCCGCACGCCGCGTCGCGACACCACAAGGCCCGCTTCGCCTGCTGCGTAGCGGGTCCCTTCGAATGCCGCCGGCAGGTCCGGCAGATGTGGCCGTTCGACTGCTGCTTCAGCACGCCGAATGGTGGGACAGCCTGTCAGCAGACGATCAGCAGATGCTGCATGACCTTGGAGGGGCGCACGGCGACATCGTTCGCTGGCTGGAGAGCCAACTCATGGAGCATGGCGCCCTGTCCTGGTCGGCACTGAATGACGCCATGCAGGCTGAACCTTGGGCCGATGCGGCGCGGTCGTGGGTGCAGGCCGGCCTCGGCGACGAGGAACACAAGTTTCAAGAACTGCAGGGAATCTTGTCGGTCTTGCTGCAGGCACTTCTGCGTCACGAGGCCGAGTCGATCATTGCTACGGAACCGGCGGCGGAGGATCTCGCCCGGTACCGCGAAATCATGGAGCAGATAGCCCTGATCAAGGCTTCGCGGATCGTCGTCGCCACGTGAGCCTGCGAGCGTGTCCCGCTACATGGCGAATGGGTATAATCCGCGGTTTGATGCAGCGGCAAGAGTGACAGCAGCACCTCCGGGCCCCGACCACCCTTGAAAAGGGTTCAACGGTCAACCCCACCCGCAAGGGCTGCACATCGGATCTGTCCACGCGAGCTTGCCCGCCCGATGACACGCGAGACCCCGCGCGCCGCTCCAGCCCCGGTGCTGTTGTCTTATGGGTCCTGCGTGAGTCCGGGCCGCCCGTCGCCACCGTCTTCCCAAGGAACCGCATGACCGCCAAGAAGCCTGCCGCCCCCGCTGCCGCCCCCGTCGCCAAGCATGGCAAGGACACGAAGACGCCGCCCAAGCCGGTGACCAAGGCCGCAGCGCTCGAGCCCAAGACAGCGAAGGCCGCCAAGACCGCGCCGGCGGCGGCAAAGCCCAAGACGACGACGGCGAAGCCCGCATCCAAGGCCGCCAAGCCGGCGCCCAAGGCGGCCAAGGTCGAGCCCAAGCCGGCCGCGAAGGCGGGCGCGAAGACAGCGAAGACCAGCCCCAAGCCGGCGGCCAAGGTCGACGCCAAGGGCGCCAAGTCCGGCAAGAAGGCCGACACCGGCATGGCGCCCGCGGCCGAAGACGTGGACCTGACCGACATCGACGCCGAATTCGACGGCGAGCCCGAACTCGGGACCGAAGTCGAAGCCGAAACCGAGACCGTCGACGACACCGAGAAGGTCGCCAAGGCCAAGCCGCTGCGCATGAAGGTCAGCCGCGCCAAGGAGCGCGCGCTGATGCGCGAGTTCGGCCTCGAGGAGACCACGCTCACCGAAGAAGAAGTCGCCAAGCGTCGCCAGGAGCTGAAGACGCTCATCAAGATGGGCAAGACGCGCGGCTTCCTCACGCACCAGGAAATCAACGACCACCTGCCGGAGAAGCTGGTCAACGAGGAAATCCTCGAGGCCATCATCTCGATGCTCAACGACATGGGCATCGCCGTCTACGAGCAGGCACCCGACGCGGCCACGCTGCTGGTGGCCGGCGGCGGCACCTCCACCGCCACCGAGGAGGAAGCCGAAGAAGCCGCCGAAGCGGCACTGTCCACGGTGGACAGCGAGTTCGGCCGCACCACGGACCCGGTGCGCATGTACATGCGCGAAATGGGCACCGTGGAACTGCTCACGCGCGAAGGTGAAATCGAGATCGCCAAGCGCATCGAAGGCGGCCTGCAGGCCATGATGCTGGCGATTTCCGCCAGCCCCACGACGATCGCCGAGATCCTGGCCATGGCCGACCGCATCGGCGCCGGCGAAATGCAGATCTCCGAAGCCGTCGACGGTTTCGTGGCCGCGGACGAGGCCGACGACTACGTCGCCGAAGAGGACTTCGACGAATTCGACGAGGAAGACGACGACGACGGCCAGGGCGGCAGCCGGGCGCTGACCAAGAAGCTCGAGGAACTCAAGAAGCAGGCGCTGGAGAAGTTCGCGACGCTGCGCGTGCACTTCGACAAGATGCGCAAGGCCTACGAGAAGGAGGGCTACAAGTCCAGCGCCTACAACCGCGCGCAGCACGCCATCAGCGTCGACCTGATGACGATCCGCTTCACGGTGAAGACGATCGAGAAGCTGTGCCACATCCTGCGCAGCCAGGTCGACGACGTGCGCCGCTACGAGCGCGAGATCCGCAAGATCGTGGTCGACAAGTGCGGCATGCCGCAGGAGCACTTCATCCGCACCTTCCCGCCCAACGTGATGAACCTGAAGTGGGCCGAGAAGGAAGTCGCCGCCGGCAAGGCCTACAGCCATGTGCTGGCGCGCAACCTGCCCGCCGTGCAGGAGCTGCAGACCAAGCTCAGCGACCTGCAAAGCCGCGCCGTGGTGCCGCTGGAAGACCTGAAGCTCATCAACAAGAGGATGAACGAGGGCGAGAAGGCCAGCCGCGACGCCAAGAAGGAAATGATCGAGGCCAACCTGCGTCTGGTCATCAGCATCGCGAAGAAGTACACCAACCGCGGCCTGCAGTTCCTGGACCTCATCCAGGAGGGCAACATCGGCCTCATGAAGGCGGTCGACAAATTCGAATACCGGCGCGGCTACAAGTTCTCGACCTACGCCACGTGGTGGATCCGCCAGGCCATCACGCGCTCGATTGCCGACCAGGCGCGCACGATCCGCATCCCGGTGCACATGATCGAGACCATCAACAAGATGAACCGCATCTCGAGCCAGCATCTGCAGGAGTTCGGCTACGAGCCCGACGCGCCGACGCTGGCCGAGAAGATGGAGATCCCCGAGGACAAGATCCGCAAGATCATGAAGATCGCCAAGGAGCCGATCTCCATGGAAACGCCGATCGGCGACGACGACGACTCGCACCTGGGCGACTTCATCGAGGACACCAACAACGTGGCCCCGGTCGACGCCGCGATGCAGGCCGGCCTGCGCGACGTGGTCAAGGACATCCTCGACAGCCTGACGCCGCGCGAGGCCAAGGTGCTGCGCATGCGCTTCGGCATCGAGATGAGCACCGACCACACGCTGGAAGAGGTGGGCAAGCAGTTCGACGTCACGCGCGAGCGCATCCGCCAGATCGAGGCCAAGGCGATCCGCAAGCTCAAGCACCCCACGCGTTCGGACAAGCTGCGCACGTACCTGGACAATCTTTGATTGGCCAGGTGTGCGCTGCCGCAGGCGGCGGCGCTCGTGCAGCGAGCGCTGCGCAGCTTGCGCCGCAGGCACAAGCTGTGGACCCACCTCGACAATCTCCCACGCACTTGAGACAGGACAAGAGGGCCTGTCGCGAGGTCGGCATCGTCGATTGAGCGGCGGCTACACTTTGCCACGGCATGACACGGATCTCCGACCGCACCGTTCTCTTCGCCGACCTGCGCGGCAGCACGGCGCTTTTCGAGAGGCTGGGTAACGCCGAGGCCACGTCGGTGGTGACGCACTGCGTCAACGCGCTGGGCGGCCCGGTCAGCGGCCATCGCGGGAGTGTGGTCAAGACCCTCGGCGACGGCCTGATGGCGGTCTTCGACACCCCTGCCGATGCCGTACCGGCAGCGATGGAGATGCACGACCTGCTCGAAGGCATGGTTTCGCGCGGCAGCGAGCGTGGCGCCTCGTCGGGCCTGCGCGGCCTCAAGCTGCAGGTGGGGCTGGCCCGCGGCGAGGTGGTCGAGATGGCGGGCGACTGCTATGGTGACGCCGTCAACGTGGCGGCACGGCTGCTGGACCATGCCGGTGACAACGAAACGCTGCTCACCGTGGACGTGCTCGATGGCCTGTCAGCGGACTTGCGCTCACGCTTTCGCAGCCTGGACCGGCTGGTGCTGCGCGGGCGCGTCGAGCCGGTGGAAGTGCACGTGATGGGCGGCCGCCGCGGCGGCATCGACCCGGCAGCGACGCAGTTCGGCGACGTTTCCAGCGTGCTCGAGCCCGAGGGCTTGCGCCTGATGTGGGGTGGCCTGCAGCGCGTGTTTGCCAGCCAGCAGATGCCGGTGGTGCTGGGCCGCAGTCCGCAGGCCACCTTCTGTGTCGACGATGCGCGTGTCTCGCGTTCGCATGCCCGGGTCGACTGGCACAGCGGCAGCTTCCAGCTCAGCGACCTCAGCTACAACGGCACCTACGTGCGCTTCAACGACGGCGAGATCGTCAGCCTGCGCCGCGGCGGCTGCACCTTGCACGGCAGCGGCACCATCGGCCTCGGCGCCTCGCCCAGCGACCCCGGATCAGCCTGCGTCAGCTTCGACGTGCTGCACTTCGCGGATACGCAGCCCCAGGTGCCGTTGGAGTTGCGCTAGGTGCGTGTCCTCTATGTCGACGACGACCCCGTCAGCTGCCTGCTGTTCGTCGAGACCTGCCGCTTTGCCGGTGGCGTCGAGGTAGCGACGGCGGCCACTGCGGCACAGGCGCTGGAACTGGTCCGGCACTGGACGCCCGAACTGCTGGTCATCGACCTGCACCTGCCCGATCTCGACGGCTACCGGTTGCTGCCCGCCCTGCGGTCGCGCCTGAACGCGCGGCCACCGGCCTACCTGTGCACCGCCGACGCCGCGACCGTGGTCGAGGGTCCGGCGCATGCCGCCGGCTTCGACGGCTGCTGGACCAAGCCGGTGGACCTGGTCGCCGTGCTGGCCGTGCTGGCACGCAAGGGCAGCGCCCCGACATGAGCTTTCGCGCCGAACCCGCCTACCACCATGGCCAGCCGGCGCGCACGGCCGTGCTGCTGGTCAACCTGGGCACACCCGACGCGCCGACGCCGCGCGCCCTGCGCCGCTACCTGGCCGAGTTCCTCAGCGACCCGCGCGTCGTCGAGATCCCGCGCCTCGCGTGGTGGCCGATCCTGCATGGCATCATCCTGCGCACGCGGCCGTCCAGGTCGGCGGCCAAGTACGCCGCGGTCTGGATGCCCGAAGGCTCGCCGCTGGCTGTGTGGACGGCCCGCCAGGCGGCAGGCGTGGCAGAGCAGCTCGCCGCGCACGGCCACCACGTCGTGGTGCGCCACGCCATGCGCTACGGCAACCCCGGCATCCCCAAGGTGATGGACGAGTTGCGCGAGCAAGGCGCGACGCAGGTGCTGGTGCTGCCGCTGTACCCGCAGTACGCGGCGGCCACCACCGCCAGCGTCGGCGACAAGCTGCTGCAATGGGCCTGTCGCGCACGCCGCATGCCCGCGCTGCGCTTCGTCGCCGAGTACCACGACGACGCCGGCTACATCGCGGCCCTGGCCGCACGCGTGCGGGCGCACTGGCAGGCGTTCGGCCGCGCCGAGCGCCTGCTGCTCAGCTTCCATGGCGTGCCGCACCAGTCGCTGCTGCTGGGCGATCCCTACCACTGCCAGTGCCACAAGACAGCGCGGCTGCTGGGCGAGCAACTCGGCCTGCACCGGAACGAGTTGATCGTCACCTTCCAGAGCCGCTTCGGCAAGGCCCGGTGGCTGGAGCCCTACACCGAGCCGACGCTGGTGGCGCTGGCGTCGCAAGGCATCAAGCGCGTCGACGTCATGTGCCCGGGCTTCGTTGCCGACTGCCTGGAGACGCTGGAGGAGATCGCGCAGGAGGCGCGCACAGCCTTCATCGGGGCCGGCGGCCAGGCGTTTCGCTACATCCCCTGCCTGAACGACGACCCGGCGTGGATCGCGGCGCTGGCGGCCATCGCCGAACGCCAATTGCAGGGGTGGGACACGCGCAGCGCGCCCGACGCGGCGCAACTCGCGCGGCAACGCGAGTTGGCGCTGGCCATGGGCGCCACGGATTGATGGGCCCGGACGCCCAGGACGACCGGGCTCAGCGCGGCACCTGCTCCAGCTGCCGCTGTTCGAACACGTAGTCCGCGCCCTCGGCATGCCGGCCTTGGCGCGCCGCACCGTAATGCGGCGTCTGCGGCAGGCGCCGCGTCACGTCCTGGCGGATCTGCTCGAACACCGTGTTGCCGGGGCGCCAGTTGTCCAGCTGCGACAAGGACTGCATCAGACTCGCGGCGAAGGGCGAATGCCCGTTGCGCGAGCCGTCGGCCACCGGCTCGTTGCCGCCCGATGACATCACCACCGCGGCGCGGCGCTGCAACAAGGCGCCGGGATCGTCGGCACCACCAAAGGCCCGCACGCGACGATCGGACACCAGACTGCCCGAGAAGCAGCTGTCGGAGATCAGTACCACCTGCGACGCGCGGATGCTGCCCACCAGCTTGCCGATGTCGTTGTTGGAGATCCAGCTCTCGGGCCGGTCTGCGTCGGCGCTGGCCGGGATCCAGTAACCCAGCCCGGTCTCTTCGACCACGGTGCCGTGGCCGGCGTAGTAGACGACCACCGAGTCGTTCGGCCGCGCCGTCAGCGCCAGCCTGTTGAGCACGCCGATGATCGCCTCGCGGCTCGCGTCGCGAACGACCACGGTCTGGTAGCCCAGTTGCGTCTCCAGCACCCGGGCCATGGCCTCGACGTCACGCCCGGCGTTCTCGAGCAGCGGGATGCGATCGTCGACGTAGTTGTCCAGGCCGATCAGGACGGCGATCTTGCGTTGGATCTGCGGCAGTGCAGCGGCGCGCACCGCACGCGCAGACGGGATCGGCGGCGCCTTGGCCAGCGCCACGGTCTTGGGCCGCACCACGGTGACCGAGATCGGCGCCGCCGCGGCCGGGC
>JACZKT010000205.1 GCA_014859905.1 Rubrivivax sp. | reverse complement strand
GTGGTGCTGCTCGGCCCCATCTTCTACAAGGTGGGCATCAACGACATCGACTTCACGGCGCGCATCAAGGGCCCCTCGGCCAGCCATCCGCTGGGCACCGACGACCTCGGCCGCGACCTGCTGGCGCGCATGCTCTACGGCGGCCGCATCTCGCTGGCGGTGGGCTTTGCGGCGATGCTCACGGGCATCGTCATCGGCGTCATCATCGGCGCCATCGCCGGCATCTCGCGCGGCTGGGTCGACACGGTGCTGATGTGGGTCACCGACCTCTTCCTCAGCCTGCCGACGCTGCCGGTGCTGCTGCTGCTGATCTTCTTCTTCCGCGACGCGCTGAAGGCCGTGTTCGGGCCCGAGGTCGGGATCTTCCTGCTCATCGTGCTGGTCATCGGGGGCTTGAGCTGGATGCCGGTGGCGCGGCTGGTGCGGGCGCAGTTCTTCAGCCTGCGCGAGAAGGAATTCGTCGAGGCCGCGCGTGCGCTGGGTGCCAGCGTGCCGCGGCAGGTGGTGCGGCACATCCTGCCCAATGCGCTGGGGCCGGTGATCGTGGCCGCCACCATCAACATCGCCGCGGCCATCATCGCCGAGAGCACGCTGAGCTTCCTGGGCCTGGGTTTCCCGCCCGACATCCCGACCTGGGGCCGCATCCTCAACGACAGCCGCGACTACCTCGACATCGCCACCCACTGGGCGGTGTTCCCCGGCCTGGCCATCTTCCTGGCCGTGCTGACGATCAATTTCATCGGCGACGGGCTGCGCGACGCGCTGGACCCGCGCCGCGTGTTGTAGGGCGTGCGGCATGCCTTTGCTCGAGATCCAGGGCCTGAAGACGCACTTCAAGACTGACGACGGCTGGCTGCACGCGGTGGACGGCGTCGACCTGACGAGCGATGCCGGCGAGACCCTGGGCGTGGTCGGCGAATCCGGTTGCGGCAAGAGCGTCACCGCCAAGACGGTGATGAAGCTCATCGACATGCCGCCGGGCAGGATCGTCGCCGGCCGCGTGCTCTGGCAGGGGCGCGACCTGGTGCCGCTGGGCGACGAGGCGATGCGCAAGGTGCGCGCCAAGGAGATCGCCATCATCTTCCAGGAGCCGATGACGAGCCTGAACCCGGTGTTCACCGTCGGCGAGCAGATCGCCGAGAGCGTCCGGCTGCACGAGGGGTTGTCGCGCAAGGACGCGATGGACCGCGCGGTGGAAATGCTGCGCCTGGTGCGTATCCCCACCGCCGAAAGCCGGGTGCGGGACTACCCGCACCAGTTCAGCGGCGGCATGCGCCAGCGCGTGATGATCGCCATCGCGCTGGCCTGCAACCCCAAGCTGCTGATCGCCGACGAGCCGACGACGGCGCTGGACGTGACCATCCAGGCGCAGATCCTCGACCTGATGGGTGAGCTGAAGGACCGCCTGGGCATGGCCGTGATGCTGATCACCCACGCCATGGGCGTGGTCGCCGAAACGGCGCAGCGCGTGGTCGTCATGTACGCCGGCAAGGTGGTCGAGGAAGCGCCGGTAGGGGAGCTCTTCGCGCACCCGCGCCACCCCTACACGCAGGGGCTGATCCGCAGCATCCCGCGCATCGACCTGGCAGCCACGCACAAGCAGCGGCTGGAGGCCATCGCCGGCACCGTGCCCAAGCTGGTGGAGCCACCCGAAGGCTGCCGCTTCGCGCCGCGCTGCCGCTTTGTCCAGGCCGCCTGCACCAGCGCCACACCGCCGCTGCGCACCGTGGCGCCCGGGCACAAGGTGGCCTGCATCCTGGAAGCCGCGCCGACATGACGACGACCTCGACCCCGCCACCGCTGCTGAAGGTGGAAAAGCTCGTCAAGCATTTCCCCATCCATGGCGGCCTGCTCAGGCGCGAGGTGGAGCGTGTGCACGCGGTCGACGGCGTCAGCTTCGAACTGCAGCCCGGTGAAACGCTGGGCGTGGTCGGCGAATCGGGCTGCGGCAAGAGCACCACCGGGCGCTGCATCCTGCGCCTGATCGAGCCGACCGCGGGCGAGGTCTGGTTCGAGGGCCGCAGCGTCACCGGTGCCGACAAGCACCAGTTGCGCGCGCTGGCGCGCGACATGCAGATCATCTTCCAGGACCCGTACGCGAGCCTGAACCCGCGCATGACGGTGGGTTCGATCATCGGCGAAGCGCTGATCATCCACAAGCTGACGAAGAGCGCGCACGAGTTCGAGAACCGCATCGTGCAACTGCTGGAAACGGTGGGCCTGAGCGCCGACCACATGCGCCGCTACCCGCATGAATTCAGCGGCGGCCAGCGCCAACGCATCGGCATCGCGCGGGCGCTGGCTGTGAGCCCCAAGCTCGTCGTCTGCGACGAGGCGGTGTCGGCGCTGGACGTCTCGATCCAGGCCCAGGTCATCAACCTGCTGGAAGACCTGCAGGAGCAGTTCCACCTGACCTACATCTTCATCGCGCACGACCTGAGCGTGGTCGAGCACATCAGCGACCGCGTGGCGGTGATGTACCTGGGCCGCATCGTCGAGATCGCACCGGCCAATGCGCTCTATACCGATCCCAAGCACCCGTACACCGAAGCGCTGCTGTCGGCGGTGCCGATCCCCGACCCCAGCATCAAGCGCAAGCGCATCCCGTTGCAGGGCGACGTGCCGAGCCCGATCCGCCCGCCCAGCGGCTGCCACTTCCACACCCGGTGCCCGATCGCGCAGCACCCGCTGTGCAGCACCGAGAAGCCCGAGCTGAAGAAGACCGGCGAAGGGCACTGGGTGGCTTGCCACCTGCGCGGCTAGAACGCCGGCATCTCGGCCGGCTCGCCGGCCCGGCCTCCCCGCTTCGGTTCGGGCGCCTGCGCGATCAGGCAGTCGGTGGTGAGGACCAGGCCTGCGATCGACCCGGCGTTCTGCAGCGCCAGCCGCGTCACCTTGACCGGGTCGACCACGCCCATCTGCAGCAGGTCGCCGTACGTGCCCGTGGCGGCGTTGTAGCCATGGTTGGCGTCGTCGGCGGCATCGATGCGGTCGACCACCACCGAAGGCTCGACGCCGGCATTGCCGACGATGCAGCGCAGCGGTTCTTCCAGGGCGCGGGCGACGATGCGGATGCCGCAGTCCTCGTCCAGCGTCGTCCCCTTCAGCGGCTCGAGCATGCGCCGCGCGCGCAGCAGTGCGACACCGCCGCCGGGAACGATGCCCTCGGCCACCGCCGCGCGCGTGGCGTGCAGGGCGTCCTGCACGCGTACCTTGCGTTCCTTGAGTTCGGTTTCGGTGGCGGCGCCGACCTTGATCACGGCCACGCCGCCGGACAGCTTGGCGATGCGCTCGTCGAGCTTTTCCTTGTCGTAGTCGCTGGCCGCGGCCTCGCGCTCCTTGCGGATGCTGGCGACGCGTTCGGCAATGGCCGCCGGCGTACCGGCGCCGCCGATCAACGTCGTCTCGTCCTTGCCGACCTCGACGCGCCGCGCGCTCCCCAGGTCGCTCAGCTTGACCTTGGCCAGGCTGAGACCCAGTTCGTCGCTGACCACGCTGGCCCCGGTGAGCACGGCGATGTCCTGCAGCATGGCCTTGCGCCGGTCGCCGAAGCCCGGCGCCTTCACGGCGCAGGTCTTGATGGTGCCGCGCAGGGTGTTGATGACCAGCGTGGCGAGGGCCTCGCCGTCGACGTCCTCGGCAATCACCAGCAGCGGCCGTGTCGCCTTGACCACCTCTTCCAGCAGCGGCAGCAGGTCCTTCAGCGAAGACAGCCGCCGGTCGCAGAGCAGGATCGCCGCGTCTTCCAGCACGCTGAGCTGGCGCTCGCCGTCGTTGATGAAGTAGGGCGAGAGGAAACCGCGGTCGAACTGCAGCCCCTCCACCACCGACAACTCGCTGCTCAGGCCCGAGCCGTCTTCGATCGTGACGGCACCTTCGCGGCCGACCTTCTCTATCGCCTGCGCCAGCAGGTCGCCGATCGAGCGGTCGTTGTTGGCCGAGATCGCTGCGACATGGGCGATCTCCTGCGATGTCCGGCACGGTTGCGCCACGCGCTTGAGTTCGGCCACCACGGCATCGATGGCCTGCTCGATGCCGCGCTTGAGGTCCATCGGGTTCATGCCCGCAGCGAGGTAACGCTGGCCCTCGTGGATCATGGCGTGCGCCAGCACCGTGGCCGTGGTGGTGCCGTCGCCGGCCATCTCGCTGGTACGGGCAGCCACCTCGCGCAGCAACTGCGCACCCATGTTCTCGAAGCGGTCCTCCAGTTCCACCGACTTGGCCACCAGCACGCCGGAGTTGACGATCTGCGGCGCGCCGTACTCGCGCTCCAGGATCACGGTGCGCCCACGGGGCCCCAGCGTCACCTTCACCGCCTCGGCCAGGGCATCGACACCGCGGCGGATCTTCTCGCGCGCCGCTTCGTGGAAGATGAGTTGCTTGGCGGGCATGCTTGCACTCCTTCTGCAGCTTGGGGCCGATGCTGCAGCAGTAAGCGACGGACTCGATTGAGTGCACGCAAGTGCCTGCGCGACGCCGGGTCGCGTTCGTCCTGACCACGCATCAGCACGCCAGCACGGCCGCCCCCACAAAGCGGCCGGCGCGCAGGTCGTCCAGCGCCTGGTTCGCCTGCGCCAGCGGATAGGCGCGCGTGCTCACCTGCAGCGGCAGCTCGGCGGCCACGCGCAGGAAGTCGACGCCGTCCTGGCGCGTCAGGTTGGCCACCGAGACGATGCGCCTCTCGCCCCACAGCCAGCGGTAGGGGAACGACGGGATGTCGCTCATGTGGATACCGGCGCAGACCACCGTGCGCCCGGGGGGCACGGCCTGCAGCGCCGTCGGCACCAGCGCGCCCACCGGCGCGAACAGCAGCGCGGCGTCCAGCGCCTGCGGCGCCGGCTGCAGCACGGCCAATGGTACGCCGACGTGCACCGCCGGCGCCTGCAGCATGGCCTGCAACGTGGGCTGGAGCGACTGCAGCGCCAGCGAGGACTTCAGCCGCGACGGCTGCGACACCAACACCGCCACC
>JACZKT010000204.1 GCA_014859905.1 Rubrivivax sp. | reverse complement strand
TACCTCGCCGAGGTGCAGTTCCGCTTCAACCGCCGGTACGACCTGCGCGCCATCCTGGGCAGCCTGGTCCGCGCGATGGTGGCTGCGCCGCCGTTGCCAGGGCGTGGGATTCGGGTTGCTGAACATCGTCGCTAATCAGGAACCCTCATGCTGAGTCGCCAGTTTGGCCGCAGGCATCCAAGAGGTCGCCGTGACAGTCACCACCATCTCGCGCCGGGATTTCAATCAGGATGTCAGCCAGGCCATGCGAGCCGCCAAGACTGGGCCGGTCGTCATCACCGACCGTGGCCGGCCCGCCTATGTATCTGTTCACTGGGTACACCATCGACCAGGCTCGAGTGCGCGGCAGGCGGTCTGTCGCCGACTGCACGCCGTCGGCCTTGCAGCCGACGATCAACCTGTCGGGGCGGCGATTGGCGATTCCGTCCGAGGTATCAAGCTCGGCGGCGCCGTGTTGGCGATGGCGGCGAACACCGCCTCGTACATGAACTTCCACAAGTCCACGCCTTGGCGCAGGCAGGTCTCGTTGAACATCAAGCTGCACGACGTGATCAGCGACTTGAGCGGCGTCAGTGGCATGAAGGTGGTGCGCGCCATCGTCCAGGGCGAACGCGACCCGCAGCGGCTGCTGCAACTGTGCGATGCACAGATCCGCAAGAACAAGGCCGATCGGGTGCGCGAGTCGTTGCGCGGCATCTGGCGTGCCGAACACTTGTTCGCGTTGCGCCAAGCGCTCAAGGTCCGCCGCGGCGGACTGGTGGCCAACAAAGGCGTCGCGCGCAAGCTGGCCATCATGTTCTGGCGCGTCATGGTTCACGGCGTGGAGTATGTCGAGCACGGACTGCGCCAGTATCAACAGCGCGTGCGTCTCACAACAACAGGTGTGCTTCAAAGGGTGCGGGAGTCTGGGCATGTACTTCTGTCGACTGCCCTACTCGAACGCAGCAACGCGGTTGCGGCAGAGATCGAGCGTCTTTGCAACGAGCGCGGCGGTCGCTTCATCCTGAGCGACTGCCGCGGGTACTTTGGTCGTATCGAGTGCTGCGCTCAGCCGCTTCAGCAGGTCATCGACAGCGGCGTTGGCGTCGGCAGCGCGCAGGCCTGCAAGGGCCGCCACTGCCACGAAGTCAGCGCGCCTGAGCCGTTCGTCTTTGCCGCCCAGCTTGAGGGCCATGCGGTCATGCTCAAGGCCGGGGAAGACGCGTGTCGTGAGCGTGTCGTAGACGGGGGCGAGCCGCACGGTCCGAAAGACCAGCTCCCCCTGCCGTGCCGTCTTGAGGAGGGCCATGTTCTTCAGGTGCATGTCGCCGTCGGCGATCAGCCAGGCGAACAGGACACGGCGCAGGAGGATCGACAGGTCTTCCTCGGGTTCCGAGGAAAGGGCGCGCAGCGCTCGTGCAACGCGTTCGATGGTGCCCGTGTACTTCTCGTGCGGTGAGAGATCGAGCACAGAACAGAGGTCTTCCATCGCCAGCAAGCGCTCGTCACCCGTGTCATCCCGGATGTCGAAACGTTCGATCAGCAGGGCTGGCGGCAGGCCGTCGGGCATGGCAACGAGCGCTGTCTCCGGCACGGGCAGCCCTGCAGCCCGGGCAAGAGCAAGGCCAACCCATTCCACGAGTGGCAGGGCCTCGAAACCACCTGTCCCGGCGGGCTTCAGGATGTGCGTGAACGGCAGCCCCACGCTTGGCAAGAGCGTGCCGTCTGTTGCCAGGTGCATCGGCGCCTTGATCTGCACGCCCGAAAGGCGCGGGGTATCGGCGCTCGCGTAGAGCGCTGCGAGCTTGTGCTCGAAGTCCCTCTCGATGTCGCCGCGTCCGGGTCCGGCGTACTGGCCTGTGAAGAGCCCGGCCTTCGCGTGATCCGCCAGTTTCGTGCCCAGGACGTCGGCGGCAAGGGTTGCGAGTTCCGCCCGGTTTTCCGCAACCGTGATGTTCGACATGTAGCGCTTGCCCGAGCGCAGAAGGGCACGTTCGCCGCGCTGGTCCTTCAGCACCGACTCGAGCCAGCCTTCGGGCAGCAGCGACACGATGAAGGGTGGCAGCTTCCCAGGAAGGGTCTGCCGCACGACGGGCGGCAGAACAGGCCCGTCTCTGGTTTGCGTCCAGCGCCACTCGAAGCCGTCATGCGCGAGCGTACCGATGGGCAGGCCATGCCACGCGACGGCAAGATCGAAGGCGGCCGCGTTCCGGGCCGGCGCGCCGGCGCTGCGGCGGAGAAGGAATTTCTCTGCCCCCTCGCCTTCTCTGTACCAGCTGTTTTCGCGCGCAAGCGCCCATGCTGCGTCGCTCGCGGCCTTGGGGTTGCCGTACTCCTCGCTCAGGCGTGCGGCAATCGCGTTGCGCATGGCCGCGTCGATGGCGGCCGCATGCTCGCTGCGCAGTCGAAAGGCTTCAAGGAAGCGTTGGCGCAGCGCCGAGACCGTGACAGGAAACTCGCCCAGGCTGTCGGCGACAACGGCGGCGGCAACCGAGGGCCGGGCGGGCGCTTTGTTCTGGATGATTTCGAGCGCTCTCAGCCGCGTGCGCTGGATGCGCTGCCCGGTGATGTACAGGCGACCGTCCGCGGTCGGCCCCAGCAGGACCGCACTGGCCCCTGACAGGTAGGCCCTGGGGTACAGATACCGGGCGATGCGCACGGCGTGTGCAAGCACAGTCTGGTCGATGTCGTCGCCCGCGTCGACATAGATGCCGCGCATGAGCTGGACGAGCTTCCCCGTCTCGGCGAGGTAGTGGCTTCGCGTCTTGTCGATGGTCTCGCCGACGAGATGAAGGGTCATGACTCTAACTTTCCCGTATCTCAAATACGAGAAAGTTAGCGCATTTGTCGAGCCGAAGCAAGAGAAATCTAACTTTCGCGTATCTCAAACACGCAAAAGTGAGAGCGCCGGTTCGGCTTCTGCGCCATTCTCGCTGCGCTATGTTGTGTATTGGCGACCACAAGAGTACACACCATGCGGACCAACATTGTGATCGACGACAAGCTCATGACCGACACCCTTCGGGCTACGGGCTTGAAGACCAAGCGTGAGGCGGTCGAGCTTGGGCTGCGTACCTTGCTCCGACTCGGCCAGCAGGAGAAGGTGCGCAAGCTTCGCGGCAAGATCTCATGGCAAGGCGACCTCCAGGCGATGAGGACGCGGCAGGGAGTCGAAGCACCGCCAGAAGCGACTGGAAGTGGTGTGCTTCAAGGCCCGCGGCGTTCGCCAGTCTTGTAGTCTTCTGCGGCTTCTGCGAGCAAAGCATCCAGCTTCCCGCTGGCGGCGTCGGTCTCAATCTGCTTGTCCCACACCGCGACATCGAACTCGGCCAAGTCCTGGGGTTGCAGTGCCCTCACAGCGTCTTCGAGCGCCTTGACATCGGGCATGTTGACTCCCGCGAACTGACGATGGGGCGATTGTAGGGCAGGGGCTTGGCAGGGCGCGCTTCTTGCGGCCCATCTGGCAGGTTCGCATGTGATCGTCTTGGGCGAACGGCAGAATCGAACGGCATCACCCGCTGCGCGCCTGCTCGCTACGGCTCGCGCAGTGCTTGGTCGACCGTGGCCAGCAGCAGGCACAGGGTCATGGGCTTGACGGGCGATTCGACGAAGCCGCGCGAGAGGTAGAAGCGCCGGGCCTGTTCCGCGATGGCGTGCACCAGCAGCGCGCTGACGCCGGCGATTTCGGCAGCGTGGATCGCGCGCCGGATGGCGTCGCTCAGCAAGGCCGTGCCGATGCCCTTCTGGTGGTGGTCCTTGTGGATGGCCAGGCGGCCGAGCACGAGCACGGGTACCGGGTCGGGCCTGTTGCGCTTCATGGTGCGTGGCGCTTCCGCGTGGCCGATGGCGCCAGCCGCCAGGCAGTAGTAGCCGACCACCCGGCCCTGCGCGGGGCCTTCGCACACGACGTAGGTGCGCGACGACCCGCTGGCCTGGTTCCTTGCCGCGCGGCGCCTCAGCCAGTCGTCGAGCGATGCCTCGCCGCTGTCGAAGCCGGCGAGCTGGTGGTGGCCGGCCAGCGGCTGCGGCGCCGAAATCATCGGCGCCATCAGCCCTTGGTCTTGCCTGCGGCTGTGCCCGTGTCCCAGGGTGCGCTGGCCTTGAGGGTGCGGCGCAGGCGGTCGGTGGGCGCCGGTGGCTTGTCGAGCATGGCCTGGAACGCGGTGAAGCTCTTCGCATCGAGGGCGAAGTAGGTCTGGTCGAGCAGCACATCCTCGGCCTGCCTGCAGGCGGCTTCGAGCATGAATTCCGAACGACTGCGACCGAGCCGGTCGGCCGCCTGGTCGATCAGGTCGCGCTGCCCTGCCTTGGCGCGGATGCTGATGGTGACGGGTTCCCGGGCTTGGGCCATGTGGTCCCTCCGCGTAATGCGTTTGTACCTACAAAATTGTATATCTATTGCACATACACATAAGCTGTCAGAAGTCAGTTGCGGGGTCGGAAGTCTGTGGCAGCGAAACCTGTCATGTAGTATCGTAGCCTTATCACTTTCGGAGCATCCGGGAGGTCGTCGTGACAGTCACCACCATCTCGAGCCGGGATTTCAATCAGGATGTCAGCCACGCCAAGCGGGCCGCAGAGTCCGGGCCCGTCGTCATCACCGACCGTGGCCGGCCAGCCTATGTGCTGCTGCGCCACGAGGCCTATCGTCGCCTGGTGGGAGAAAGCACGAGCATCCGTCAGTTGCTGGATCAGCCCGAAGGTGCGGACTTCGAGTTCGATCCGCCGCGGCTGGGTGGCGGCCTCTTCCGCCTGCCCGACCTGTCCTGATGTTCCTGCTTGACACCAACGTCCTGTCGGAACTGCGGCGGCGCGAGCGGACGCACGCCAGGGTGGCTGCCTGGGCTGACAGCGTTCACGCCACCGATCTCTTTCTGTCGGTGATCACCATCCTCGAGATCGAGGCCGGCACGCTCCAGCTTGCGCGGCGCGATACAGGCCAGGGTGCGATGCTGCGCGCCTGGATCGACGACAAGGTCATGCCCGCTTTCGCCGGCCGCATCCTCGCCGTGGACACCGCCGTCGCGCAGTGTTGCGCCCGGCTTCATGTGCCCGACCCCCGCGCCGAACGCGATGCCCTGATCGCGGCAACGGCTCTTGTCCATCGCATGCGCGTCGTTACGCGAAACGTGGCCGGCTTCCAGCCTATGGGTGTCGACTTACTCAATCCGTGGGATTGACCCGGGTACTGGGTCGAGCCTGTTGCGCTTCATGGTGCGTGGCGCTTCGGCGTGGCCGATGGCCCCAGCCCTCTCCCCCGAGCACGGGGGAGAGGGAGCAATGCCGGGTTCCCAGCTCCCTCTCCCGCTTGCGGGAGAGGGTTGGGGTGAGGGTGTCGGTGGCCAGCGACCATTCGTTGGGCTGAAGTTCGTTGCTAATCAGGTGCCCGCTTGGCCGCTCATGGCCGGGCAAACGCCGCCTGGATGGCCGTCACGAGTTCGGCGGCTAGGTCTTCGTCTGCCAGCGCCGGAATTTCCTTCAGCAGCTTGTTCGACACCTTGCCACCGTTCTCCCGCACCGACCGGATGATTCGATCGATGTCACCGTCAGGCCCTTCGATGACCTGTTTGACGCGCTCGCGAGCCGTGCGCAGGCTGCGCAGGTAGCCTGCCTCCTTGCGCATTTCCTGCTCGATGGTCGATTGAACCACCTGGGCAAGGTACTCGACGTGGTCGGTCATGTCGGGGTAGCGCCAAGCCGGCAGCGCGTCCTGATAGGCATCGAACTGAAGGTTGTAGTGCACGCCGTCTTCAGCCACCTGTTCCGCGCCGAAGCGCCAAGCCTGTGCGTACTTTCGCATGAGCGGCCGCGAGAACAATTCAAGCACCTGGTCATAGCCGCGCCGATTGATGACGGTGCTCGTGATCGTGGCTGACACAGGAAGGATGAAGGGGGCTGGGATCGCGTGATCGCGTCGCAGCACGTCATTGATCAGGAAACGCGAGATCCGGCCATTGCCATCGGACATGGGATGGATGTACACGAAGCCGAACGACAGCACGGCGGCCCGCACCAGCGCGCAAGCTCCCACCGTGCGGGTCGCAAAACTGCGTAGGCCCGACAGCAGCGCCGGCGTCTCGTCCCAGTGCGGTGCAATGTAGTGAACCATTTCGGTGAACCCGTCCATTTCGCCGACGAACACGGGTGAGCGGCGCACGCCGTAGCGCGTCGCACGGGGCCCGAGGATCTGAGACTGCAGCTCGCCAAGTGCGCCTTCCGACAGAGGATCCTCACCCTGCCCGCAGCGTTGCTCCATTGCGGACGCGAAACGACGCACGCGATCGACGTGCTGCTCTTCATGCTCGATGGCGAAGCTTGCCCGGCTTTCCTTGATCGTCAGCCAGACCGCGCTGCGCAGAAGCACATCGGCACCGAACTCGACCTCCAGGTCGGACAGGTGCTGCGCGCAGTCGTACTGTTCGGCCTGGCGCACGCGTGCGGTGCGCAGCACCATGGGGCAGTAGTCTCGCGTGCCAGGCAGGTTGTCGCGCACGCGCCAGCGCGGATTGTTGGCAGGCCGGCTGGCGGTGAGGTAGGCCTCTTCGTCCATCGCCGCGACGTAGTTGCCCGCGACCACGCCGGGGAACGCCAACTGCCGTCCGGTCAGGTATTCATAGAAGAATCCGGCACGGCGCGCATATTGGCCCGTCGGCTCAGCGGCAACCCAAGCCTCCAAGTCCGCTACCGGCACCACGCTGAACAATCGGGCCAGGAACTCCAGGTGGACCCCTTCGTGCTTGAGAGCGAAGGTCAGGTGGCCCGCCAACGTATCCGCAGGCCATGCTGCGGGCGGGTAGTATTCGTGCACGTACCCGTCCTCACGCACAGTGGTGCGGGACCTGGCGACGGTGCTATCCGTCCGGAACGCCTGGAGCGGCGAGACGCCGTAGCGCCTGGCCAGCCATTGGTATCCGATCCACTCCGCCACTTAGATCCCCGGAGTTGTTATCAAATTCGATTAACGTCATCGGATTTTGATTACAAAGCAGCCGGTAGTCAAGAAATCGATTATGAAGGACCGGATGCGCTGCCGTGCGTGTACCCGAGCGGACAGGCCGCGCGAGTTCAGTGGGCGGAACCCTGCCTTGACGCTGTGCGCAGCTGCCGATGTCCCTCTGGATCGATCCCGGCATCCGGCGCGGCATCAGTGCGTTCCAGTCGTCGAGGTTGGTCGAGTTGACGGTGGCCGCGCGGAGGCCGGCCTGCGCCGCGGGCCCCGCCATCGCGGCGAGGACCCGGCGCAGATGCAGATCTGCACGGCTCATGCCGGGACCTGATTAGCAACAAAGCTCAGCATCACCCATGCGA
>JACZKT010000203.1 GCA_014859905.1 Rubrivivax sp. | reverse complement strand
CCCGTCGCGGCGGTTCCCCTGGACCTATATCCTCAATTCGGCTTGGCGCTTTCGCGCCGGTCGACCTACGACAGCTCTGGGGCGATCATTCTGGCCGAATGACCGGCAGCACAGGGTCGTCCAGCGTCGGTCGGGCGCGCGGTCTCGCCGCCGGACAGCTGACATCCAAGTTGGCTGGCCAGAAACCCGCCCTTCATGGTTGCCGGCGGTCGCGCCAGATCCTGACCTTCGCGCATCGCTCCCGTTTGCCGACCTTCGATCTGCCGGTGCAAGCTGCGGGCAGATCCAGTGAGGTGACTCAACCCTGTCGACACTGCAGCCAAGCCCTGGGCGACACACCCACCGACTGAACGAAGGCCCGGGAGAACGACGCCGCACTGGCATAGCCCAGCTTTTCGCTCGCCAGCTTGATTGAGCTTCCCCCCAGCAGCATCGACTGCGCGAGCGACACCCTCCACCGCAGCAGGTACTCGGCCGGGGTGATGCCGATCTGCTGCTTGAATTCGGCTGCAAAGGCGCTGCGTGACATCCCTGCGGCCTGGGCCATGGGCTCCAGTGCCCATGCAGCCCCGGGGCTCTCGTGCATCGCCGTCAGGGCGCGGGCCAACTTGGGATGTGCCAGACCGTAGATGATCCCCTCGGTGATGCCGGCGTCGCCTGGGTGATCCAACAGCCAGCGTAGCAGCTGCAGCAGCAGCACCTCGAACAAGCGATCCGCCAGCAGGCGATGACCGCAGCGGACACGCTCGGTCTCGGCGAACAGCAAGGCCAGCGTCTGTTCCAGGCCTTCCACTGCTTGCAAGGGCAGCACGAGCACGGGAGGTAGCGCAGCCACCACTGGATGCCGGACACCGCCTTCGAAGTCCACGGTCGCGCAAACGAAATCAGATCCTTCCGTGGGCGCGTTGTGGAACTGGTGCTCCAAGGGTCGCGGGTACAGCAGCAGGGTCGGCTGGGTGACCTTGATCTTGCGCGGCGCGCCGCTGCGCGGCCGGTGCGTCACCACCATCTCGCCCCGGCGAAGCACATGCAGAAAGCCGCGTCCCTCTTGGGCGTCGAAGTGCGTGACGCCACACAGGGGCCCGGCATGAAACAGGTGTGCATGCACCCGGAAGCGTTCGAGCAGCCCGGACAGTCGATCCACGGGTCCCGCTGAAGTTGAAGGCATGATGGATCCGATTGGACGAAATGGATTGTTATCTTGACGATGCGTGCCAAATCATACAGGCGTTGACGCCACACTCTTGTCCAGCGCACAGGCACACCGGTGCCGCGCCAACCCCAAGCTTCAGGAGAAGTCATGAAACACAACTCGCTCGCCGCCGCCGCATTGGCGGCCCTGCTGTCTGTTGCCGCGGCCCCTACCGTCAACGCGCAATCGACGCCGGCCATCCCTGGCTACACCATGGGCCAGAGGTCGCTGGCCAAGGCGCCATTCACCCTGGCCGATCTGGAGTCGCTGAAGAAGACCATGCTGTTCACCGACGAGGACATTTGCTACCTGCGGATGAGCAAGTCGGTTCTGGCCGACCAGACCGAAGCCATCCTCGATGTCTGGTACGGCTTCGTCGCTTCCACGCCCGTGTTGGTCGTGTACTTCAAGAACAACAAGAGCGGGGCTCCGGACGGCGCCTACTTGGGAGCCGTGCGCAAGCGATTTGGCCAGTGGATCGCCGACACGGCCGACGCCAACTACGACCAGGCCTGGCTGGACTACCAGTACGAAATCGGTCTGCGCCACACCACGCCCAAGAAGAACAAGACCGACAAGGCTGACAGCGTGGCCCTGGTCAACTTCCGCTACCTGTCGGCCCTGACGATCCCCGTCACGACCACGCTCAAGCCGTTCCTGGCGAAGAAAGGTGCCTCGGCCGCCGACGTCGAAAAGATGCACGCAGCATGGGTCAAGTCGGTGCTGATGCAGACCATCCTGTGGAGCTATCCGTACATCAAGGACGGTCAGTTCTGAGTCCTCGATCCCCATCCGTCCCCACACTCATTGTTTTGCATCCACCTGAACCTGAAGGAACCATCATGAACCGCGTCCCCCTCGTCGACCGCAACGCCACCACCGCCGACCGCAAGGCCTTGCTCGACTCCATCCATTCCGCCTTTGGCGCCACCCCCAACATGTTCCGCGCAGTCGCCAATTCACCGGCCGCGCTGAAGAGCATGTGGTCGGCTTTCGGTGCATTGGGCGGCGGCGTGATTGCGGCCAAGCTCGGCGAGCAGATCGCCGTGGCCGTTGCCGATCGCAATTCCTGTGACTACTGCCTGGCGGCCCACACCGCCCTGGGCCGCAAGGCCGGCGCCAGCGCCGAAGAGATGCAACACGCCCAAGCCGGTGAGTCGGCCGATGCGAAGACGCAGGCCGCGCTGCGCTTCGCGCTCAAACTCGTCAATGACCGTGGTCAGGCGGGCGACGCCGACGTGCAGGCGCTGCGCACGGTTGGATTCGGTGATGAAGAGATCGTCGAGATCCTGGCTCACGTGGCGTTGAACCTGTTCACCAACTACGTCAATGTCGCATTTGCGGTACCGGTCGACTTCCCGGCAGTCAAGCTGCGCCGCGCCGCCTGAAGCCGCCTCGTAGAGACATCGCCACTTTGCCCGGCACGAGATCGCGCCGGGCTCTACTCGTTATCGAGCTGAATCATGAGCATCACCGATCGCATCTCCCCGCCGCTGCAAGTCAGCCAATGGCTCAACTCGCCGCAGCCGGTGACGTTGGATGGCCTGCGCGGGCGGGTCGTCGTGCTGCACACTTTTCAGATGCTGTGCCCAGGCTGCGTGTCCCACGGCTTGCCACAGGCTCTGCGCATCGACCGGCTTTTCCCGCAGGAACAGGTCGCGGTGATTGGCTTGCACACCGTCTTCGAGCACCACGACGTGATGGGTCCTCAGGCGCTGCGCGTGTTCCTGGACGAGTACCGGATTCCGTTCCCCGTCGGCGTCGACCAAACCGATCCTGGAAGCCCCGTGCCGCGGACGATGAAGGCCTATGGACTGCGCGGCACGCCCAGTGTGGTGGTCTTTGACCCACACGGTCACATTCAACTGCGCCACTTCGGCCAGATCGACGACTTGCAGTTGGGTGCAGTGATCGGGCAGTTGCTGGCCGAAGCCCTTGTGCAGGCCACGGACCATGGCGTTGCATCAGCGAGCGGCCGGAACAGGTCGTCAGCTTGTGCCGATGGCGCATGTGCCGCGGAGGCATGACACATGCGCTGTGTCGCGCTGCGCATGTGGCCTTCGAGGATCTGGGGCTGTTCGAGCCGGTACTGAAACAGCGAGGCTACGAGGTCGAATATGTTCAAGCCGGCCCTCATGCGCTGTCCGAGCAGCACTGGGTGAATGCTGATCTCGTGGTCGTGCTAGGCGGGCCGATCGGCGTTGGCGACATCGACGTCTATCCCTGGCTTGGCGACGAGATCGCGGGCATCCGCCAACGCCTGAGCTGCCGGCGCCCGCTGCTGGGTTTGTGCCTGGGTGCGCAGCTGATGGCTGCAGCGCTGGGCGCCCGCGTGGCGCCACTGCGCACCAAGGAGATCGGCTGGGCGCCTGTCGTGCTGACAGCCACAGCGGCGAACTCAGCACTGCGGCATCTGGCCGGTCTCGACATGCTGCACTGGCATGGTGACGCCTTCGATCTGCCGCAAGGCGCAACGCTGTTGGCCTCGACGCCGAGCACGCCACACCAAGCATTCAGCATCGGGGATTCCGCCTTGGCCTTGCAATTCCATGTAGAGGTCGACGCATCGAAGATCGAGGCATGGCTCATCGGACACACCGCCGAACTTCGAGCGGCCTCGGTCGATATCGGCCTGCTGCGGGAGTCGTCTGTCCTGCAGCGCCGGGAGGTGCAGGAGCGGGCGGCCAGTGGATTGCTGAACGAGTGGCTGAGCGTTGCTGAGTTGGGCTCCCGCTTTGGCTAGCCGTCAGTGCCGGCTATGGGGTCGTTTGCGGGTCTACACCAATACGGACTGGGTTCCGAAAAGCTGCCGGCCAAGCTGGCCCACTGTGAAGCTGGCGTTCGTCTGCGCCTCGTACCGGTCGAGGTCGTGTGAGAGCTAAGGAAGGTTGGTGTGCATGGGGAGGCTTGCCGTGTTGACCCACGCTACCACGTCGTTCTCGCCGTCAAGGTCTGCGCGCTCGCTGGGCGAGCGCTTGCGGCCTGCGGCCGTCTGCGAACCCTGACTGCTGCGCTGCGCCGTTGTGCTCCGGTCTCGGGCAATCCCGCCCGACACAGACCGGAGTTCGCCATGTCGCTGTCTTCCACTTCTTCCATTGCCGCTGTCGATGCGCTGCTGGTGCGCGATGTCGATGGCCAGTACCGTCTTGCGCGTGCCGAGGAGGTGCTGTCGCAGGCGCGGCGCGTGCTGTCGCAACGGGTGCGGCACGGTGCCACGATGTCGTCGCCGCAAGCGGTAAAGGACTACCTGCGCCTGGAGATCGGGGTGCTGGATCACGAGGTGTTCTGCGTACTCTTCCTGGATGCGCAGCACCGCATCATCGCGCTGTAGCAGATGTTCCGCGGCACGGTGACGCAGACCTCGGTGTACCCGCGCGAGGTGGTCAAGGAGGCGCTGGGCCTGAACGCTGCGGCGGTACTTCTGGCACACAACCACCCCTCGGGCTTCGTCGAGCCAAGCCGGGCCGATGAGTTCCTGGTGCAGACGCTGAAGTCCAAATGGCAAGCTTGGCATTTCGTCTTGAATGAGAAGGAGTGCGTAATGCGAAGCACGGGCCTCTGACGACGGCTGTTGTCGAGCATCGAGTGCAGTCTCCAGCTTCGCATTACTGTGAGGTCACAGGGAGTCGAGCCAGGTGAGCAAGTCGGGGTTTCGCCGCCATCTTGGCGGGCTACCAGGACGGGTCGATCGATCCACTTTCTCAAGGGCGCGCCGCTTGGTTTCGATGTTCGCCCGCGCGTAGTGATTAGTCGTGTCGAGGCGGACATGTCCGAGGAAGCTCCTGATCACCGTGACGTCCACCTCGGCGGCAACCAGTTGGACGCCGGCAGTGTGGCGGAACGTGTGTGGGTGCACACGCTTCTTCCGCAGCGACGGAAGCTCCTTCCCGGCCGCTTGCACGTACTGTGCGAGCTTGAACCGAACTCCGGCGGCACCAAGTGGTTGACCATACCGGTTGATGAACAGCGGTTCGTGATCAGGCCTGGGCTGGCGCTTCAGTAGCGCCGCCAGCAATGCCGCCGTCTCCGGCCACACCGGACAGATCCTTTCCTTGCGTCCCTTGCCGAAGAGCTTGACCTGAGCCGGGGACACCAGCCTGATGTTGCTCGGGCATAGACTCAGCGCCTCCTGGATGCGAGCGCCGGTGTTGTACAGGAAGGCCAGCAATGCCTGATCGCGCTGCCCTTCCGGGGTCGAACGATCAGGTTGTCGCAAGATCGCGGCGACCTCCTCACAGTCGAGGTGTTCAGGTTCGGTTCTGGGACCCTTCTTTGTCGGGATGCGCAGGACCGCGGCACACTGCATGGCTGCCAGCGGCTCATGGTCTGCGACGTATCGGAAGAAGGATCGGATCGCCGCCAATCGACAGTTGCGCGTGCCGATCGAAGTGCGCCGTTGTGTCTCGACGTACTTCAGGAAGGCGAGCACATCGTCGGCGGTCAGGTCGGCGAGCGCAAGCGCGCTCACCGAACGATGGCGGCGCTCTGCGACGAACCGCAGGAACATACGCCAGGTGTCGCGGTACGACAGCACCGTATGCCGCGAGCAGTTGCGTTGCTCTGCCCTGGTGGCCACCCAAACTCCCCCACCCATGGCCACCTCAAATTCCCCCACCCTGACCGTGCTTCGATGAGGCGCTGAGAGGGCCGGCGAGGCTGGCTCGTCAGGGCTGAGCAGGACGTTACTTTCCACCCCTCAACGTCGAGGGGAAACAAGGAGTGAACGTCTTGAAGCCACATCTACAGACAACCGTCTGGACCCTTCTGGAGGCCGGCGCCAGCCAGCGTGACATCCAGCGCGTCACGGGGATCGATCGCAAGACGATCCGCGGTTACCAGAAGCGGTTCGCCGCTGCCGCTGCGGCAAATTCCCCCGGGGTGGCCACCGGCTGCCCGGCGGTGGCCGCCGGAGCGGCAGAGCAAATTCCCCCACCCCGGCCACCGGCACCGGTACCGGCAGTGACGCCGATGGCTGTTGCGCCGACGGCATCGGCCTGCGAACCCCACCGCGCCTTCATCGAGGCCCAGCTTCGGCTGCGTCGCAACGCCGTGGCCATTTACCAGGACTTGGTGGATCTGCACGGCTACGCCGGCGCCTACAACTCCGTCAAGCGCTTCGCCAACAAGCTGCGCCACCGCGAGCCCGAGCAGTTCGACCGCCTGGCCTTCGTGCCGGGTGAAGAGATGCAGGTTGACTACGGCGAGGGTGCGCTCACGCGCGTGCCCGGCACCGACCGCTGGCGCAAGCCGCGGCTGTTCGTGGCCACGCTGCGCTACTCGCGGCGCAGCTACCGCTGTGTGGTCTGGCGCTCCAGCCAGGAGGCCTGGGCGCGGCTGCACGAGCAGGCCTGGCGTCACTTCGGCGGCAGTTGCCACTATGTCGTGCTCGACAACCTCAAGGAGGGCGTGCTCAAGCCCGACCTGTACGAGCCCGAGCTCAACCCGGTCTATGCCGCGGCCCTGGCGCACTACGGCGTGGTGGCCGACCCTGCCCGCGTGCGTGACCCCAACCGAAAGGGCAGCGTGGAGAACGCCATCGGCCACACCCAGGCCACGGCACTGAAGGGCCGGCGCTTCGAGTCGATCGAAGAGCAGAACACCTTCCTTGCGAACTGGGAGGCCAAGTGGGCGGCCTTGCGCATCCACGGCAGCGAACGCCGCCAGGTGCAGGCCATGTTCGAGGAAGAGAAGCCCCATCTGCAGCCCTTGCCGCTGCTGGGGATGCAGTACTTCACCGAAGCCCAGCGAACGGTCTGCGACGACAGCTGCGTGCGCGTCGATCACAGCAGCTACGCCGCACGCCCGGCGCCCATCGGCAGCCGGGTGCTGGTGCGCGTGTTCGAGCGCCGCATCGAGATCCGCGACCTGAAGACACAGGCCCTGCTGCGCACCCACGCCCGTGCCGAGCGCC
>JACZKT010000202.1 GCA_014859905.1 Rubrivivax sp. | reverse complement strand
GTGCCACCAGCCTCCAGTGCCAGGCGAGCGCGGTCCCAGGTCTCGACCAGCGCGCCCACGCTGTCGCGGAACTCGATCGACTCGATGCCGGTGAGGTCACCGTCGGCGTACCAGGCCGCGAAACGGATCTCTTCAGCGGTGTCATCGATACGCACGACCAGATCGTCGGCCGCGCCGACCGTTCCGCTGGCCTCGCGGCGCAGGCTCAGTTCTGCCGGTGTCAGGCCGTCGTCGAGCTGCAGTACATCGGTGGCGAGCGCGCCGGCGTCATCGTCCTCGACGGTGTCCATGCCATCGCCACGCCCGAACAGGTAGCGCGTGGCGGCCACCTGGCCGTACAAGGTGTCGTTGCCGGCGCCACCGTCGAGGGTGTCGGTGCTGCCTGCGGCGCTGCCGCCGTGTAGCTCGTCGTCACCGTCGCCGCCGAGCAGCAGGTCGCTGCCCAGATTGCCGTTGAGCGTGTCGTTGCCCGTACCGCCATCGACGCGGTCGTCGCCGCCGCCGGCCAGCACATCGTCATCGCCGCCCAAAGCGTAGATGCGATCCGCACCGTCGCTGCCGAAGATCGTATCGGCGTCGTCGGTGCCAAAGGTCAGATCGGCGAGCAACGCGGCCAGTGTGCTGCTGCTGCCGTCCGCGAAGTCGAGGCGCTCGATGGTGTTGCCAGCCAGCGCGTTGACGATGCGGATGCGGTCGCCCGCCGTCCCGACGGCCACCACCACGTCGAGGCCGTCGAACGTGAAAGCCAGATCGTCCACGGCGATGTCCGGACCGAAGGACAACACGTCGAGGTCGCCGCCGCCGAAGTCGGTGACGGTGTCGCTGCCGTCGCCGAGGTCGAAGTGGTATGTGTTGTCGTCCGATAGGCCCGTCAGCACATCGTCACCCAGGCCGCCGCGCTGTGTCAGCGCCCAGAAGATGCGGTCGTTGCCGGCACCGCCTTCGGCGAGTGCCCCGCCACGCAGCTCGTCGTCACCGTCGTCGCCGAACAGACTGCCGTGGCGATCCCAGGCCTGTACGAAGTCGTTGCCGCTGCCGCCGTGCAAGGTGTCGTCGCCGCCGTTGCCCCGGATGTCGTCGGCCCCGGCGCCGCCGTCAAAGTTCTCGGCGGCGTCGGTGCCGTACACCCAGTCGTTGTACCGCGTGGTGCGCTGGGCGGTCGCTGCGATGGTGGCGCTGTCCCACACCGTGCCGTCGTCGAAGCGGATGCTGCCCAGCTCGCTGGCGATCGAGTTGAACTGCAGGCTCACCCGTACGCTGGTCAACTCGGTGCCGGAGACCATGCCGGCCTCGCCGACGACGATGCGCAGGTCGTAGGGACCGTAGCGCTGCAAGGTGGTCTGCGCAGGTGTGATGCCGCCCACCAGTTGCAGCTGGTCGTTGCGGTAGATGCCGTCGTAGGCATAGGTGCTGACCTCGTCCCAGGCCCATGCGCCGTCAACGCCGAAGCGGTAGATGTCGACGCCCGAGCCGCCGGTCAACTTGTCGTTGCCGGGTCCGCCGTCGAGCGTGTCATTGCCGGCATCGGTGCCGGAGGCGCTGCCGTCGTACAACCTGTCGTTGCCGTCGCCGCCGCGCAGGTCGTCATTGCCGGGGCCACCTTCCAGCGTGTCGTCGCCGCTGCCGCCATCGAGCACATCGTTGCCGCCTTCGCCGCGCACGATGTCGTTGCCGCCGAGGGCGTTGTAGACGTCATTGCCCGTCGTGCCGGTGATGACGTCGTCGCCCTCGGTGCCCTGGGTCATGCGGGCCAGGATGTCGTCGTGGTACAGCGTGGCATCGCCGAAGACGAAGCTCTCGATGCGGCGGCTGAAGGCGCCCTGCCAGGCCCAGTCGGCCGTGAAATAGCCCTCGACCTGGACCGAATCGCCAGACGCGGTGCTGCGCTGCAGGATCAGGTCGTCGCCGCGGCGCGAGATGGCGAAGTCAGTGGAGGCCAGGCCATCGAACACCAGTTCATCGACGGCCGTGCGATTGCCGCCGCGGTCGCGCACCGTGTCCTGGCCGAAGCCGGCGGCAAAGTGGTAGCTGTCGGCCGCGTAGCCACCGATCAGCAGATCGTCACCCGTGCCGCCGTTATACGTGTCGGGGCCGTCGCTGCCGGTGGAGGCGTCGTTTGCACCGAAGAGCCCGCCGGCGCCGCCGATCAGCGTGTCGTTGCCGGCCTCGCCGGTCAGCGCTTCGGCCGCGGCGCTGCCGGCGATGAGGTCGTTGCCCGAGGTCGGGCGCAGCATCTCGGCAGCGATGCGCGCGGCGTCCCAGGTTTCGGTGACGGCGCCGTTGACATCGACGAACCGAATTTGCTCGATCGCGCTGGCGGCGACGTCCTGGTTGAAGACGCGGATGCTGTTTGCTCCGGTGCCCGTGCCGGAGCTGACCATCAGGTCGGACGAACCCCTCAGCGTCAGCGCGGCCGCCGAGCCGGTGGTTTCCCGGCGCAGCGTGAGCTGGTCCGGCGTGACGCCGCCGAAGAACTCCAGCGTGTCGGTGCTGCCGGCCGCGCCGACATCGGACACCGTGTCGCGGCCCCAGTCCGGGCCGAAGCGGTAGACCGTGTCGCCCGACACATTGCCGGGGTAGACATCGGTGCCTCTGAGTTGGTCGTCGCCGGCGCCACCTTCGAGCACGTCGTTGCCGCTGCCGCTTTCCAGCGTGTCGTTGCCGGCGTCGCCGTGGAGCTGGTCATTGCCGGCGCCGCCGACCAGGTAGTCGTGCTCATCACCGCCGTGCAGCGTGTCGTTGCCGGCCTCGCCGTACAGGTTGTCGCTGCCGGCGCGGCCGAAGATCAGGTCGTCGCCGCCGCGGCCGTAGACGTTGTCCCTGCCGCCCAGCGCGTCGAGCGTGTCGGGCCCATTCGTGCCGGTGAGTTGGTCGTCGCCTTCGGTGGCGCCGGGCTGGCGGGCCAGCACATCGTTCTCGCCCCAGACGGTGCCATCGGCGAACTCGAAACTCTCGATGCGCGAGCCGGCGCCGAACCAGGAGCTGATGCGCAGCGAGTCACCCACCGCGCCGGTGAGCACATACAGGTCGTCGCCCTGGCGCCGGAAACCGATCTGGGCCGGCGTGAGGTTGGCGCGAAACAGCACGCGGTCGGTGCCGCTGGCGAGGCCGCCGAAGCCGGTGGCGCTTTCGTACACGTTGTCCGTGCCGTCACCGACGCCGAAGACATAGGTGTCATCGCCGACGCTGCCGTCGAGGTCGTCGGCGGTGTGGTCGCCGGCACCACCGTCGAGGGTGTCGTTGCCAATCTCGCCGTACAAGCGGTCCCTGCCATCGCCGCCGTCGATGAAGTCATTGCCGGCGCGGCCGTAGGCGTAGTCGTCGCCGCCGAGTAGATAGAACTCGTTGTCGCCGCCGTCGCCGATGAAGTTGTCGGGGCCGTCGGTGCCGTTGCCGGAATGGGTGTACAGGTAGGCCGTGTCCCAGATCGTGCCATCACCGAATTGCACCCGATCGACGCGTCCCAACTGCCCCGCGCTGGCGGCCGAGAAGAAGCCCAGCAGGTGCATCGTGCCGCCATCGGGCGCACCCAGCAGCAGATCCGGCCCATTGCGCCGCAGCGTGATCTGGGCGGGAGTGAGAGCGGCGTCGATCAGCACGCGGTCCAGGCTGGCGACATGTCCCACGCCGCTGGCAGGCACCGTGGCATCGACGCGGTCGGTGCCGCGGCCGTTGCCGAAGCGATAGGTGTCCATGCCCGCGCCGCTGCCGCCAAACAGCAGGTCGTCGCCGGCGCCGCCATCGAGCGTGTCGTCACCGCCCTCGCCGCGCACGACATCGTTGCCCCCCAGGGCGTCGATGACGTCGTTGCCCTCGGTGCCGGTGATGATGTCGTCGCCGTCGGTGCCCTGGCCCAGGCGGGCCAGGATGTCGGCGTACACCAGCGTGGCGTCGCTGAAGACAAAACGCTCGATGCGCTGGCTGAAGCTGTCCCATTGGGCGTCGAACGCGAAATAGCTTTCGACCTTGACCCGGTCGCCGGGCACGGCGCTGCGCTGCAACAGCAGGTCGTCGCCGCTGCGCGACAGGGCAAAGGCGGTGGCGGCCAGGCCGTCGAACACCAGCTCGTCGACGGCGCTGGTGTTGCCGCCGCGGTCGCGCACGGTGTCTTGTCCGAAACCGGCGCTGAAGTGGTAGCTGTCGGCGATGTAGCCGCCGATCAACAGATCGTTGCCGGTACCGCCGTCGAACACATCGGTGCCGGCGCCGACGGTGTTGGGGTCGCTGAAGAAGAAAGCGCCGCCGGCGCCGCCGATGAGCGTGTCGTTGCCGGCGTCGCCGGACAAGACTTCAGCGCCGGAACTGCCGACGATGACATCGTCGCCCGCGGTCGGGCGCAGCATTTCCAAGGCGATGCGTGCGGCGTCCCAGGTTTCGACGATGGCGCCGGCGGCATCGACGAAACGGAATTGCTCGATGGCACTGCCGGGCAGATCCTGGCCGGAGACCCGGACGCTGTCGCTGCCGGCGCTGACCATCAGGTCCGGCGACGCGGTCAAGGTGCTGCCAGGCGTCTGGCTGCCCGCGGCCAACCGGCGCAGGGTCAGTTGTGCCGGGGTGACGCCGCCAAAAAATTCGAGTGTGTCGGTGCTGAGCGCGGCGCCGAAATCGGCCAGCTCGTCGTGGCCCCAACCTGGGCCGAAGCGGTAGACGGTGTCGCCCGACAGGTTGCCGGGGTCGTTGCCGTAGCCGCTGCCGATTGCGCTGCCGTTCAGGGCGTCGTCGCCCGAGCCGCCCTCGAGCACATCGTTGCCGGCGCCGCTGATCAGCGTGTCGTTGCCGGCGTCGCCATGCAGCCGGTCGTTGCCGGCGTTGCCGCGCAGTTCGTCGTTGCCGGCGCCGCCGGACAGCGTGTCGTTGCCGCCCAGTCCGTAGACCTTGTCATTGCCGCCCAAGGCGTCGATCAGGTCGGCACCGTGGGTGCCGGTGAGTTGGTCGTTGTCTTCGGTGGCGCGGGGCTGATGGGCCAGGACGTCGTCCTCGGTCCCAACCGTGCCATCGGCGAACACGAAACGATCGATGATCGCGGGATTGGCGAACCAACTCGCAATGCGCAGCGAGTCGGCGGCCGGGCTCAGCACCAGCAAGTCATCGCCCTCGCGCCGCAAGGCAACATTGGCCGGCGTCAGGTTGGCGCGCAACAGCACGCGGTCGTTGCCGGCGGGGTCGGACTCCTGCACCAGGTCCGCGCCGTCGCCGATGCCGAAGACATAGGTGTCGTCGCCGGTGCCGCCCTGCAGGACATCGTTGGCGTGGTCGGCCGCGCCACCGTCGAGCGTGTCGTTGCCCGCCTCGCCCAACAGGGTGTCGGCGTCGTTGCCGCCGTCGATGTAGTCGTTGCCGGCGCGGCCTTCGGCACGGTCGTTGCCACCCAGAAGGTAGAACTCGTTGTCGCTGGCGTCGCCGATGAAAACATCGGAGCCTTCGGTGCCTTCACCGGAGTGGGCGCGCAGGTAGGCGGTGTCCCAGCTGGTGCTCGCGGCATCTGCAAACTGCACGCTGGTGACGCGGCCCACCTGGCCAGCACCGACGGCGGTGAAGAAGTCCAGCAGGCGCATCGTGCTGCCGTCGGGGGCGCCCAACACCAGGTCGGGCCCGATGCGCAGCAGGGTGATCTGCGCAGGCGTGAGGTCGGCGTCGATGAGCACGCGGTCCAGGCTCGCGGTGTTGCCCGGCACGGTGGCATCGACCCGGTCCGCGCCGCGGCCATTGCCGAAGCGGTAGGTGTCGCTGCCCGCGTCGGCGCCGCCGACCAGCAGGTCGTCACCGGCGCCGCCATCGAGCGTGTCGCTGCCGCCTTCGCCGTACAGGCTGTCGTTGCCGGCGCCGCCTTGCACATTGTCGTTGCCGCCTGCGGCGTAGACGGCGTCGGCGCCGCCGAGCGCGTCGATGTCGTCGCTGTTGCCGCTGCCGTACAGCGTATCGGGGCCGTCGGTCGGGGTGAACAGCGAGCTGCGCACCTGGGCATGGGTCAGCACCTGGTCGGTGAAGACGAAGCGGTCCACCTGGCGCGCGTTCTGGTCCTCGACCAGGAAGGCGCCGGCCACGCGCAGACGGTCGCCGGTGGCGGTGAGGGTGACGAACAGGTCGGCCGCGTCGCGCGAGAAAGTCACCTGCGCGCGGCTGATGCCTTCGAACACCACGCTGTCGGACTTGCCCACGCCCGGGTCGTTGCTGTCCACGGTGTCCGAGCCAAAGCCCGCGGCGAAGCGGTAGCTGTCGTTGCCCGCGCCGCCGTCCAGCGTGTCGTTGCCCAAGCCGCCGATCAAGGTGTCGTCGCCTGCCTCGCCGAAGATCGCGTCGTTGCCGCCCAGGCCGTCGAGCGTTTCGGCGCCGGCGCTACCGCGAATCAAGTCGTCGCCCGGTGTGCCCAGTCGCACGGCAGCCAGGATGGCGTCGAGGGTGATGGGTGCAGCGCCCCCGGCGAACTCGATGCGGTCGATGCGGAAGGCACCGTTGCCGCCCTCGTGGAAGAACTGGCGTACGCGCACGGAGCCGGCACCGGCGGCGCCGCTCACCTCGACCAGCAGGTCGTCGGCGACCGTCTGATTGAGTCGAACGATGGGCGTGTTGCCGGGCACGCGGCGCAGGGTCAGGTCGGCGGCGGTGATGCCGGCGCCGAAACGCAGCGCGTCGATGCGACCGGCGCTGGGGTCGTAGGCCTGGATGGTGTCGTGGCCGTCGCCCACGGCATGCAGGTAGACGTCGCTGCCCGTTCCCCCGTCCATCAGGTCGTTGCCAGGCCCGCCGACCAGCAAGTCGTCGCCGGCGTAGCCCACCAGGGTGTCGTCACCGGCGCCGCCCAGCAGCGCACGCAGGCGCAACTCCTCGGTGCTCCACACCGTGCCATCGGCAAAGCGAACCTGCTGCACGCCGGTGGCGCCCCGGCCCTCGTCCAGCGCAAAGAAATTCCCGATGCGCAGGCTGTCGCTGGCGTTGACTTTCAGCACCAGGTCATCGCTGCCGCTGCGTTCGCGCCGCAGGCTGACGCTGTCCGGCGCAATGCCGGCGCCGAGCTCGATGGCATCGATGCGGCCCGCGCCGTAGTCGAGGGCATCGATACTGTCGGCGCCGCCCCCCAGACCGAACACGAACACATCGTCGCCGGGGCCGCCGGTCAGGGTGTCGTTGCCGGGGCCGCCGATCAGGCGGTCGTTGCCGGCCAGGCCAGACAGCGCGTCGTTGCCGGCCAGGCCGTCGATCACGTCGTTGCCGGCGGTGCCGTAGATCTGGTCCGCTCCGTCGGTCGCGCCCATCGAGGCGATGGCGATGGCGGCGGCATCGAGCGTGCCGTCGGCCATCGTCAGCAAATCGACGCGCGGCGCGCCGCTGAACTGGCCCTGCACGAGCAGGCTGTCGCCGCTGGCAATGACGGTGATCAACAGGTCGTTGCCTAGACGGGTGATGCGCAGCTCGGACTGAGTCAGGCTGCTGGCGTCGACCTGGTCGGCGTCGGTGGCCAGAGTCAGCCAGTCCTGGCCACCGCCTACAGCCAGGCGGATGGTGTCGCGGCCGGCACCACCGTCGAGATAGTCGTCGCCGGGGCCGCCGTCCAGGGTGTCGTCGCCCGCGTCGCCATACAGGTTGTCGCTGCCGTCGCCACCTTGCAGCAGGTCGGCGCCAAGACCGCCCTGCAACAGGTCGGCGCCCGCGCCGCCGGCCAGGGTGTCGTCGCCCTCGTCGCCCAGCAGGCGGTCGTTGCCGCCCAGGGCGTCGAACTGGTCGGCACCGGGTGAACCGGTGTAGACGTCGTCGCCTTCGGTGGCTAGGCTGGAGCGCGCCACCAGCTGGGCCCGATCCCAGTCGGTGCCGGGCGCGGCGTCGAAGCTCACGCCGGCCAGGCGCCAGGCGGCGGCCGCGCCATCGTTGAAGTAGCCGAGCACCTGCACGCTGTCGCTGCGCACGCGCAGCCACAGGTCGTTGCCGCTGCGGCTCACGGCCACGTCGGCCACGGCAATGTCGGCGGCGAAGCGGATGCGGTCACCGGTGCGTGCAGCATCGGTGTTGTCGATGCGGTCATGGCCGAAGCCGCGCGCGAAGACGTAGGTGTCCAGAGCGGCGCCGCCGTTGAGCACATCGTCGCCCGGGCCGCCGATGATCTCGTCGGGCGTGGCATGGCCGGTGATGCGGTCGTCGCCCGGCGTGCCGAGCAGGGCGCGGGCCTGGATGGCGGCCAGGTCCCAAATCGTCGATGCCGCATCGCTGAAGACGATGCGGGCTGGCGCATTGCCGCTGGCGCCCTCGGCCACGAAGAAGCCATGCACCTGCAGGCTGTCGGCCGGGCCCGTGAGCAGCAGGTCGCTGCCGCTGCGGCGCACGGTGAGCGAGGCCGGATCGACGCCCGGGCCGAAGACGATCTCGTCGCGCCCGGCCACGCTGTCGCTGTTGGTGATGGTGTCGCGGCCCCAGCCAGGGTTGAAGACATAGCGGTCGCTGCCTTCGCCGCCGCTCAGGCGGTCATTGCCGGCGTTGCCGATCAAGGTGTCGTTGCCGGCGCGGCCGTCGATGGCATCGTCGCCGGCCAGGCCGTCGATGGTCTCGTCGGCATCGAAGCCGGACAGATCATCGTTGCCGGGCGTGGCGGTGAGCGAGCGCAGGCGCAGCTGCTCTGCGGTCCAGACCGTGCCGGGGTCGCCAGCGAATTCGATCCGCTCGAGGGTGCTGGCGGTCTCGCCGCTGCCGGCGAAGTGAGCGGTGACGCGCACCACCGGGCCGTTGTCGATGGTCAGGACCAGGTCATCGGCATGACGTGATATCTGAACATCCGAAGGTGCGATGCCGGCATCGAAACGCAGCACATCGGTTTCGCGCGCGGCGGGGTCGCGGGCGTCGAGCGTGATCTCGCCGTCGTCCATGCCCACCAGCAACAGGTCCTGCCCGGCGCCAAGGGCGATGCGGTCAAAGCCCTCGGCGCCGCTGCCGGCCGCGCCACTACCCAAGCCACCGCGCAGGACATCGTCGCCGGCGCCGCCATCGAGGATGTCGTTGCCGGCGCCGCCGGTGAGCAGGTCGTCGCCGGCACCGCCGCTGAGTTGGTCATCGCCGCCGTCGCCACCGAGCACGTCCCGGCCGTCGCCGCCGTCGACGATGTCGGCTTCGCTGCCGCCCGACAAGGTGTCGTCGCCGGCCTCGCCGTACAGCGTGTCGGCGCCCGTGCCGCCACTGACGCTGTCGTTGCCGGCGCCGGCCAGCACCAGGTCTTGGCCGCCCAAGGCATCGACCACATCGTTGGCGTCGCCCAGCAGCAGTACGTCGTCGAACTCGGTGCCGCTTTGGGCGCGGCGCGCCAACTCATCCGCGTTCCAGCTTGGGTCGCTGTCGAACTCCAGGCTGTCGATGCGGCCGCTGCCGCCCGGCCCGAAGAAGTTGTTCAGGCGGATGGCGTCACCGGTCTCGCGGGCGCGCTCGCGCTGGCCCGGCGCGCCGATGTACAGCGCCAAGTCCAGGCCCTCGCGGCGCACCAGCACATCCGCCGCGGCAATGCCCAGCAACTGCAGGCGATCGGTGGAGTCGGCCGTGTCCTGGTTGATCACGGTGTCGCTGCCGTCGCCCCGGGCATAGCGGTAGGTATCGCTGCCCAGGCCGCCTTGCAGGATGTCCTGGCCCGAGTTGCCGGCCAAGGTGTCGTCGCCGGCACCGCCGTCCAGGTTGTCCTGGCCTGCACCGCCGCGCAGGTCGTCGTTGCCACCCAGGCCGCGCAGGGTGTCGTCGCCTTCACCCCCTTGCAGGGCAGGGTCGTTGCCTTCGCTGCCGGTGAGGGTCTGCTCGTCGCCCATGCCGGCCGGCGGCAGGCCCAACGCCGCGAGCGGCACAGGCACCGGCGGTGCAGGCAAGGCGGGCACGGCGCCGAGC
>JACZKT010000201.1 GCA_014859905.1 Rubrivivax sp. | reverse complement strand
CCTTTGCGCAGCGCCACCGCCAGCGCCAGCGCACCACGCACCGGACGCAATTCGCCGGCCAGCGACAACTCGCCGGCAAACTCGCACGCCGCCAGCCGGGCGCTGTCCAGCTGCCCGGCCGCGGCCAGGATGCCCAGTGCGATGGGCAGGTCGAAGCGGCCCGACTCCTTGGGCAGGTCGGCCGGAGCCAGGTTGACGGTGATGCGCTTGTTGTGCGGGAAGGCAAAACCGCTTTGCTGCAGCGCCGCGCGCACGCGCTCGCGCGATTCCTTGACTTCCGTGTCGGCCAGGCCCACCAGCGTGAAGCTGGGCAGGCCGTTGGCCAGCTGCACCTCGACCTGCACCTCGGGCGCTTCCAACCCGTCCAGCGCGCGGCTGGAGACCATGGCCAACGACATCGCGATGCTCTCCTTGTGGCCGGCCATTGTGCTCAGCGCCGGCCGCCGCAGGACTGGCACCAAAGAGGGGATGAAGAGGGGCTCGCACTAAGGTGGTGCGTCAATCCGGGGGTCCGTCGCGGGCTGCGCCTCATCACGGTGCCGCCACCCCCGGCGCGGCGGTGGCACAGAACCTGCGATTCGGTGCTCAGCCCTTCCTTGTCAACACTCCCGGAGCCTTCATGAAAAAAGCCCTTCTCGGTATCTCGGCGATCGTGGCCCTGACGTCCTTGCCCGCCACCTCCTACGCCCAGTTCGCCTTCAACGTCGGTGCGGTCAGCGACTACCGCTTCCGCGGCATCTCGCAGACGCGCGTCAAGCCGGCTGTGCAAGGCGGGGTCGACTTCGGCGCCGGCGGGCTGTACCTCGGCCTGTGGGCGTCGAACATCAAGTGGATCAAGGACCTCGGCGGCGACGCCGGCACCGAGATCGACCTCTACGGCGGCTACAAGGGCGAACTGTCGCCGGGCCTGGGTTACGACGTGGGGGTGCTGACCTACCAGTACCCCAGCAACAAGCTCAGCCCGAGCGCCAACACGACCGAGATCTACGGCGCGCTGACCTTCGGTCCGGCGACGCTGAAGTACTCGCACGCGCTGACCGACACCTTCGGCAACCCGGACAGCAAGAACAGCTACTACCTCGACCTCAACGCCACCTTCGACTTCGACGGCATCCTGCTCACGCCGCACGTCGGCTACCAGAAGATCAAGGGCCCGTTCTCCGGGCCGGGCAGCTACACGGACTACTCGCTCACGGTGGCCAGGGACTTCAGCGGCGTTGTCGTCAGCGCGGCCATCGTCGGCACCGACGCCGACAAGAGCTTCTACGCGTCGCCGGTCAACGGCAAAGAGCTTGGCAAGACGGGCGTCGTGCTCGGCGTCAAGTACAACTTCTGACTCCCAGGAGACCAAGACCATGAAGATGGTGACTGCCATCGTCAAGCCCTTCAAGCTCGACGAAGTGCGTGAAGCCCTGAGCGCCATCGGCGTTCAGGGCATCACGGTGACGGAGGTCAAGGGCTTCGGCCGCCAGAAGGGCCACACCGAGCTCTACCGCGGCGCCGAGTACGTCGTCGACTTCCTGCCCAAGGTGAAGATCGAAGCCGCGGTGGACGACGCCCTCGTCGACCGCGTCATCGAAGCCATCGAGGGTTCGGCCCGCACCGGCAAGATCGGAGACGGCAAGATCTTCGTCACCTTGCTCGAGCAGGTGGTCCGCATCCGCACCGGCGAAACCGGCAAGGACGCCCTCTGAGGGCGCCCGCTGACACCCACGAGAAGACAAGCATCATGAAAAAACTGATCGCGATATGCGCCCTCGGCCTGCTGGCCCTGGGTTTGGGCGGTGCTGCGT
>JACZKT010000200.1 GCA_014859905.1 Rubrivivax sp. | reverse complement strand
CAGTGCTACCTGGACATGTACGCCAGCACGGACTTCGAGGGCCGCGTGTTCCGCCGCGTGTACCCCGAGGTGGTGGGGCTGTGCGAAAGCTCGCCAGTGTTCCGCGGGCAGTCGCACCTGTTCTATCGCTAGGACTCTGCGGGGGAGATGGAGAGGGAAGGTCTCAGGCGGCACTGGCTGGCGCGCGAGGGCGGCCAAATCGTGACCGAAGCGTCGGCCGGCCAGGGCAACCGCAGGCGCTGAGCAAGAGCCAGCGGGTGGCCGTACTCAACGAGATCGACGCGGCCGACGTCGGACGCACGCCCACCGGGCAGAACGAGTTTGACCGCATGTTCAGCGGCGGCATCGCACCGGCTGATCTCGTGCGATGCCCGGCGACCGCCCCAGACTGTTATGGAGAGATTTCCATAACAGTCTCTGGCGGTCAGTCGCCCCATCTGGATAGCCGTCACGTTGTAATGACAAGGGACGAGTCAGAGAAAGTTGAAACAACGCGTGACGGTGTCGGGACTTGCTGGGACGTCCCGAGCGCAACCGAATCCACGCGGGACGAAGACAGACAGCGACGCATGCCTTGACGGGTACTTCCTCATCTCGGAAGGCAGCGGCACGATCCGTTCATGCGCCTTCCGTGGAACAAGTCAAAAGAGGTTCAGCTCGATCTTCTCGATACGGAGCCAGGGGCAGCGGCGTCGCATCAACCCGTAGCAGCTCCGCCGCGAGCACTCGTATCGAGCCGCGAAGCAACAGCGATCTCACCTGTTGCAGCGACGCCTAGCGGCAACGACGGTAGGCCACTGCACCTGGCCGTGTCGATGCTCTACGAGGACGCGCACAACCCGCGCACCGAGTTCCCCGAGGAGTCGATCGCCGAGCTCGCTGAGGACATCCGACAGCGCGGCGTCCTGCAGCCGCTCGTCGTGCATCTTGCCGACGGCGATGGCCGGCACCAGGTTCACTTCGGCGCGAAGCGGCTGCGCGCAGCGATTCGTGCTGGTCTGCACGAGGTTCCGGTCGTCGTGCGCGACCTGCCTGCGGATCGCTATGCCCAGGTTGCCGAGAACCAAAAGCGCCACGGACTGACCCCGCTCGAACTGGCCAGGTTCATCCGTACGCAGGTCGATGCGGGCGACTCGAATGCGACCATCGCCAGGCAGCTCGGCATGAACCTGACGGCGGTGGCGCACCACCTGTCGCTGCTCGAGCTTCCGCCGGTGCTCGACCACGCGCTGAAGAGTGGCCGGTGCACTTCGCCCCGCACGTTGCATGAACTCAGCAAGCTGCACACCGACAGCCCCAGCCAGGTTCAGGCCCTGCTGGCCAGCGGCGCCGAGATCACAAGGGCGGCGGTGTCAGCTATCCGTTCTGCGGCCGACGAGACCACGCTGCCCGAGCTCGCCGTGTCGCTACCCGACAAGTCTGTCGCCGAAGCCAACGCGGCCTGTGATCGGCTGGAGCGCGCACTCAGCCGCATTAAGCCGCCCGACGCCGGCTTGATCGCGACGGCCGATCTGATCGCCCTGCGTGGCCGGGTCGAAGGCATCACCACACGTTGGCTGCAGGGGTCTGACCGTCAGACCCCCTCGCAGGCCGAACGCTGAACCTGGAGTGAAGAGGTGAGAAAAGATGGATGGCAGGATAGGCGGCCCGCCAGTGAATGGATGCCATGCGGCATCCGGCGCGAGGTTCGGCGTGGCGAGCCCGTCGCGTGATCGCGTCACGATCGACCTGTGCGGCATCGGCGATGCCGTCCGCGCCGCCGCGGCTTGCCGCGGCATGGGCGTTGCCCAGCTTGTGCGCCGGTCCGTTGTCATGAGTCTCGACCTGCGCGCGACGGCGTCGGTGTCGCCGATGAAGAGGGGGTCTGACGGTCAGACCTTGGAGCAGGTCCCGACCCGAGAGACCGCCAAGCTCACGCTGCGACTCCCCCAAGCCCACGCCGACGCTCTGATGCTGAACGCGGGCGCGCTCGGTCTGTCCTACGGCGACTATGTGGCGCGGCTTGTTACCGGCAGCCGTCTGCCGCAGCCCGTTGCCGAGCGCCAGGCAGATCGCGCGGCGCTGCTCGCGTCCAATGACCGCATGGCCGCGCTGTCGACCGATCTCGTGGCGCTCGTCACCCTCCTTCGCCAATCGAAGGTGGAACAGGCCAGGGCTCACCGGGATCGCCTCGAAACGGCCGACGCCGAGATCCGCCGCCACCTCGATCGCGCCTCAGCGCTGATCGACCGCCTGTGACGGAGAACTGCCATGCCCAGCACCGTCGACGGCCTGCTCGTGCAATGGGGCGACCGGCTGTTCTACCCGGCGAACCGCATGACGGCGTCGCGTACGCCGGTGCTGACGGAGGCAGCCGTTCGACAGCGCGCCCAGGTCCTGCGGCAGCGCATCCGCGCGACGGTTCAGCGCCGCGCGCCTCAAGTGATGGTCAAGGTCACTGGCGGCGGGCGTGGCATGGGTGCCATCACGGCCCACTTGCGCTACATCGCCAAGGCGGGGCGGCTTCCGATCGAAGACGACCGAGGCGCCGTGCGCGAGGGCAGGGAGGCCTTGCGCGCGATCGCCGATCAATGGCGGTTCGGCGGCACACGCATCCCGGAGGTCAGCGAGCGCCGTGAGGCCTTCAACATCATGCTGTCCATGCCGGCCGGCACGGATGCCCGTGTGCTGCGGCAGGCCGCGCGGGAGTTTGCGAAGGCCGAGCTGGCGAACCACCGCTACGTGATGGTCCTGCACACGCACCAGGCGAATCCGCACGTACACATCAGCGTGCGCGCGGAGGGGCGTGACGGCAAACGCCTGAATCCGCGCAAGGAAGACTTGCGCCGGTGGCGCGAAGTTTTTGCTGAGCGGCTGCGCGCTTGGGGCATCGAGGCCGAGGCGTCGTCGCAGGCGGTTCGAGGCTCGCGACACCGCGATGAAAGGGTGTGGTCGCGAAAGAAGCTGCCGGGCAGGGGCATGGCGGCCGGCGACAAGCAGAAACCACCGCACATGTCGCCGAGCCACCGACGCGCCGGTGAGGCCTGGGCGCGGATCGCGCAAGCGCTGGCGGCTTCGCCGGAGCCTTCGGACCGCGACCTCAGCAGCGCGATCGTGCGCTACGTTCGCGAGATGCCGGTGGTGCGTGCCGTCTTGGCCCGATCGGCTGCACAGAGGGAGCTTCCGGGTATGACGCGTTCACCGGCCCCCAGGGTGACGCCGACGCGGACGGGACCGGAAATGGAACGGTAGGTC
>JACZKT010000199.1 GCA_014859905.1 Rubrivivax sp. | reverse complement strand
GCGTGAAGCAGCAGACGCCGTTGCCGTACTCGTGCGAGTTGACCAAGGCCAGCGCCTGCAGCGCGCGGCCGGCGGGCGAGATCACGCGCGCCCTGGCCTCGGGTCTTGCCCGTACCGAAGCGGTCCGCGGTTGACAGGGCGTGGCGCCATGGCGCCAACGTGTGACCGGTCGCCGACACCGCCCCTGTCAGCGGGCGGTCGGCATCGCGAAGTCGGCGCCCTTGCCGATGCTCTCCGGCCAGCGCTGCATGATCGACTTCTGCTTGGTGTAGAAGCGCACGCCTTCCTCGCCATAAGCGTGCAGGTCACCGAACAGGCTCTTCTTCCAGCCGCCGAAGCCGTGCCACGCCATCGGCACCGGAATCGGCACGTTGATGCCCACCATGCCCACCTCCACGCGCCGCGCGAACTCGCGCGCGGCACCTCCGTCGCGCGTGAAGCAGCAGACGCCGTTGCCGTACTCGTGCGAGTTGACCAAGGCCAGCGCCTGCGCCATGTCGGCGACGCGAACGCATCCGAGCACCGGCCCGAAGATCTCTTCCCGATAGATGCGCATGTCGGGCTTGACGTCGTCGAACAAGGTGCCGCCGAGCCAGAAACCCCCGTCGCAACCTGCCCCGGCCGCGGCAGCCTCGAACGTACGGCCGTCGATCAGCAGCCGTGCGCCCTCGGCCTCGCCCTGCGCGATGTAGCCCGCGATGCGCTCGCGCGCCACCTGGCTGACGATGGGGCCCATCTCGGCATCGCGCTCGGTGCCGTTCCTGACCTTCAGCGCGCGGGTCTTCTCGGCGAGGATGGGCAGGATCCGATCGGCGGCGTCGCCCACGAGCACGGCCACCGAGACAGCCATGCAACGCTCGCCGGCGGAACCGAAGGCCGCGCCGACAAGCGCATCGGCGGCCTGGTTCATGTCGGCATCGGGCATCACGACCATGTGGTTCTTGGCCCCGCCCAGGGCCTGCACGCGCTTGCCATGCCGGGCACCGGTTTCGTAGATCTTCTGCGCGATGGGCGTGGAGCCAACGAAAGAGACCGCCTTGACGTCCGGATGCTCGAGCAGGGCATCCACGGCAACCTTGTCGCCCTGGACGACGTTGAACACACCGTCGGGCAGCCCGGCCTCCTGGAGCAGGCGCGCCATCATCAGCGCCGGGCTCGGGTCGAGCGGACTGGGCTTGAGCACGAAGGTGTTGCCGGCGGCGATGGCCACGGGGAACATCCACATCGGCACCATGACGGGAAAGTTGAACGGCGTGATGCCGGCGACCACGCCCAGGGGCTGGCGCATCGTCCAGTTGTCGATGCCGGTGGAGACCTGGTCGGTGTAGTCACCCTTGAGCAGTTGCGGGATCCCGCAGGCGAACTCCACGATTTCGATGCCGCGCGTGACCTCCCCCTGCGCGTCGGAGAAAACCTTCCCGTGTTCCCGGGTGATGGCACGCGCCAGCTCGTCGCGGTCGCGATTGAGCAGTTCCAGGAACTTGAACATGACCCGGGCGCGCCGGATCGGCGGCATCCGCGACCAGCCCGGGAAGGCCTCGGCGGCGCAGCGCACGGCCTGGTCGACGACTTCCGGCGACGCCAGCACCACCTGCCCCGTCACCGCACCGGTCGCTGGATTGAACACGTCGGAGCGCATGGCCCCGGCGGGAGCCTGGAGGGATCCTCCCACCCAGTGACCGATCTCGGTCGCTGCGGTGTGGGGGCGGCTGTCGACAGCGTGGCTCATCGGGTCTCCTTGGAATGGCCGCAAGTCTAGGCAGGAGGCACGCCCTTGAGTACGCCAGATTGTTGACTTCATTGTTCACCGTAGCGAACAATCACCCAGGATGGCCGCACCCCTCAACCCGCCCTATGCCGACCTGCGCCTGCTGACCGTCCTGGCGCAGACGCAGAGCTACACACGCGCAGCGGCACGACTGGCAATCTCCAAGGCCTCCGTGAGCATGCGCATCGCCGAACTCGAGCGGCAGACGGGCGTGGCCTTGGTCCGGCGCACGACCCGGTCGGTCGCACTCACCGAAGCCGGACAACAGTTGGTCGAACAGCTGGCGGCGCCGTTTGCCAGGATCGACGAGAGCTTCACCAGCGTCAAGGATCTCGCCTCCAGCCCCCGGGGCCTGGTGCGGCTGACCGCCCCCGTCGCGCTGGGCCGTCAGTGCATCGCGCCGGCCTTGAGCAGCTTCCTGCGCGCCCACCCCGAGATCCGGATCGAGCTCGAGCTCACCGACCGTCTCGTCAAGCTTGCGCAGGAAGGTTTCGACCTCGCCATCCGGCACAGCCAGGAGGCGCCGGAGACGCACGTGGCCTGGGTGCTGTGCGAGAGCCGGGCCTGCCTCGTGGCTTCGCCCGCCTACCTGAAGTCGAGCGGCCGGCCTCGGCACCCCAGCGACCTGGCGGCACACCAGTGCCTGCAGTACCTGCGAGGCGCGGGCGCCCAGAACTGGGCATTCACGCGCCGGGCGGGGCGTCGCAAGCACGAACAGGTCATCGTACCCGTGCAGGGCCCCCTGCGTGCCAACAACAGCGAGGCCGTTCGCGCGGTGGTGGTCGATGGACTGGGCATCGGTTTGCTGCCGGACTTCAGCGCCACCGCTTCCCTGAAGTCGGGTGATCTGGTTGCGGTGCTGGAGGACTGGGAGCCCACCGGGTTCTTCGGCAACCGCATCTTTGCCATCCGTCCCTGGTCGGCACACGTGCCCCGTGCCGTCCAGGCCCTGGTCACGCATCTCCGGGAGACGCTGAAGGGTGGGTTCGGCAGTGCCGGATGAGCGGTGGCGCCGAGGTTCAATCCTGTCGTGCGGCGACGAGACCCATGCGCGGCACCTCGATGTCGACGCCTTGCGCTGGACCTGCCCGCTCAGAGGTTGAGAGGCAATCCCATGCACCCGCGCAGGGGTGGCCAAGGGCCCTGAGCAAGGCGCAGCGCGCCGCCCGCACTGACGTGCGGGCAAGCGGTGCAACGCCGCGCAGGGCCCTTGGGTACCCCTGCCCTACGGGTAAGCCCCCAGAACAGCCGCACTCCGCGTTGCAAATGCTCGCCGGGGCCCCACCCCGGCTGCGCTTTGCGCCTTGATTGCGGCTGTTCTGGGGGCTTACGCGGGTGCATGGGATTGCCTCTCAACCTCTCAGGTCAGCGCCAGCGCCAACGCTGGAAACACCGCGATCAGCACCAGCACCAGCAGCATCACGGCCACGTAGGGCAAGGCCCCCGCGAAGATGCTTTCGACGGAAACCTTGGGATCGTTGAGCGTGCTCTTCACGGTGAACACCGAAATCCCGAAGGGCGGCGTGAGCAGGCCCACTTCCACCGCGATGACCGTGATGATGCCGAACTGGATCAGGTTGAAGCCGAGGTCGGCCGCAATGGGTACCGCGATCGGGGTCATGATCAACAGGATGGAACTGCTGTCCAGGATCATGCCCAGCGCCAGCAGGATCGCCACGTAGAGCATCAGGAAACCCCAGGGGCCCAGTCCGGCACCCTGCACCACCTCGCTGATGGCCATGGGCACTCCCGCCACCGACAACATGCGGCTGTAGAAGCCGGCTGCCACCAGCAGGATCAGGATCCCCACCGACACGCTGCCGGTTTCCGTGAGCACCCGCCAGAGGTTGCCGCCGCCCAGGCGACGCCGCACCAGCGCGATCACGAAGGCGCCGAAGGCGCCGACGCCACCCGCCTCGGTCGGCGTGAAGAAGCCCGTGTACAAGCCGCCGAGTACCAACGCCACCAGCACGGCGATCGGCGTCAGCTTCGACAGCATCTCGCCGCCGCTCAGTTGCCGGTCCAGCTGGCGCTGCCGCGCCAGCCCGGCCTGGCGCTGCAGGTCGAACACCAGCGACGGCGAGAACCGGGCCATCACCATGATCAGGACGGCGAAGGCCAACGCCATCAGCAGGCCGGGAATAAGGCCCGCGATAAACAGCTTGCCGATCGACTGCTCGGCGAGCACGCCGTAGATGATGAGCAGCAGGCTGGGCGGGATCATCATGCCCAGCACCGAGCTGCCGGCGACGGTGCCCGCGGCGAAGCCGGTGCGGTAACCGTGGCGCACCATCTCCGGCACCGCCACGCGGGTGAACACGGCGGCCGAGGCGATGGACACGCCGGTCACGGCGGCAAACACCGTGTTGGCCAGCACGGTGGCCACGCCCAGGCCGCCGCGGATGCGCCGCAGCAGCGCTTCGGCCACGTCGAAAGTGTCCTTGCCCACGTTCGCGATCGACACCAGCAAGCCCATCAGCACGAACAGCGGGATGGTGGCGAAGATGTAGTCGGCCACGCCGTTGTAGGCCGACAGGTACAGCAGGCGCATGGCCATCTGCAGGTCTTCGCGCATGAGCCAGACGCCGGCAAAGCCGATCGCCGTGAGCGCCACGGCGATGTGCGTGCCCAGCAGGACGAAGAAGACGAGGGCCAGGATCAGGAGCCCGCCCAACATGAGTTCGCTCACTGGACTGCCCTCCGCGCTGCGCGCTCCTGGATGAGCGCTTGGGAGCGGCCCGGCGCGCTCACTGGACTGCCCTCCGCGCTGCGCGCTCCGGGATGAGCGCTTGGGAGCGGCCCGGCGCGCTCATGCCGAGGCTCCGTGTCTGTTGGCGTTGGGCAGGCGCATCAGCGCCGGAATGCAGGCCAGGTAGGCCAGGGCGGCGAAGACCGAGCCCACCACGATGAGCAGGCGGAAGGGCCAGGTGGGCACGGTGTAGACGCCCTGCACGCCGAAATACTCGGCGGCCTGCAGTGCGGCGGTGAACTCCGGCCAGGCGATGGCCGCCAACGCCAGGAACAGCAAGGCACCGACGACGACGTTGAGCACCTCGATGGCCTTCAAGGCGCCGGGCGAATGCCGGCCGATCATCCGCAGCAGGAAGTCGCTGCGCGTCATGCGGCCGCTGCAGATCGCCGCGGCGAGCTGCAGGAATACGATGGACGCCACCGACCGGGCGGCGAATTCGGCCACGCCCGTGATGGGCGCGTCGAGGAAGTTGCGGCCGACCACATCGGCCACCACCAGCAACATCAGGACGAAGATCCACGCCGTGCCGACGGCCGCCAGCACATTGGCCGGGCCCAGCAGCGGGTTCTTCACGGTAGGGGCGGCCGGCGTTTCGGCAGCCAGGTCAGGCTCGTTGCTCACAGGTCACCTGGACGAGTGGGTCGGGCCCCGGCCCGCTTCGCTGGGAAGATGGGCCGGGGCACGGGGGACTCAGCGATTCTGCTGATCCCAGTCGCGAAGCGGCTTCACGCCACGGGCCCGCAGCTCGCTGAAGTACGCCTGGAGCACCTGCTTGCCCGGCTCGCCAGCGGCCTGCAGCCAGGGCGCCACGATGTTGGGCAGGCTGTCGACCCACTTGGCCTTTTCGGCCTGCGGCAGATCGCTGATCTGCAGCCCGGCGGCCTTCATGGTCTCGAGCGCGGCGGCCGCCGTCTTGCTGACGTGCTTGCCGTGCGCCACCGAAGTGGCCTTGCCGGCCTTGATCATCGCCTCCTGCACTTCCTTGGGCAGGCCGTCGAAGAACTTCTTGTTGGCCGCCACGCTGCCGAAATACATGGCGCCGATGTCGACACGGGTGAGGTGCTTGGCCACCTCGTACACCCGTGCCGGTCCGATGCCGCTGGCGAACGACAGCGCGCCCTGGGTGACGCCGGTCTGGATGTTGGTGTAGTAGGTGGTCAGCGCGCCGTCCACCGGCGTGGCGCCGGTTTCCCGCAGCCAGTTGGCCGAGGTGCCGGGCGCGTTGATGCGCTTGTTCTTCAGGCTGTCGAGGCCGGTGACCGGGAAGTTGGCGTAGATGTCGTAGCTGTCGGTGATCAGCGAAGACAGCGGCACCATGTTCTGCGCGGCCCAGCTGTTGCTCAGGGCGGGCAAGGTGGTGTTGAGCTTGTCGAAGATCTCGATCAGCATCTCGTGGTTGGTGGTGGCGAACGGCGTGAAGTACGTGACGTTCTGCAGCGGCATCGCCGAGTTTTCCCACACGGTGCCGACCATGCCCACGTCCACGATGCCGTCGCGCACGGCCGTGCGGGTGTCGGTGAACTTGTACAGCGTGCCGCCGTAGGACTCGCGCCAGCGCACCTCGTACTTGCCGCCGCCGGCTTTGAGCAGGCGGTCGACCTCGGGCTGGAACACCTCCTTCATGGCATAGGCCCAGATGTTCGTCGTCGGGTGGCTGGAGCCGATGTTGACCGTGATGCGCTGCTGCGCCAGAACGGGTCCAGCCGTCAACGAGGCACCCAAGGCGATTGCCCCGAGCAGCGCCAGCTTCTTCAGATTCATGTTGTCTCCTTCACTCGTCGTTCAAAAACGGCTGACGGGCAGCCGCACTGGGGATGCGCCGCCGCTGTCGCGCCGGCGCTGACTCGGGTCATCGCGGCACTGGCTTCACCGGCGGACTGCGCGCTTGTTCGCCGCGATCGTCTTGGCCTCGACCGCCGGCGCCGCGGCGCCGCCGAAGAGTTCTCTGCTTGCCAACAGGTAGCCGCGCACTTGATCGCGGACCATGCGATCGTCGTAGACCATGGGTGCGTCTTCGATGTACACACCCTGGCCATAGATCCATCGCCGCACGCTGACGTAGTACAGCCCACCGTGCAGGCCCATGAGCAGTTCCATCTCGCGCTGCGTGGGCCTGGCGCGACTGCTGAGGCCGCGAAAGCGCCGCGTCTCCCGGATCAGGCGCGGGAACAGGCGCTTGCGCAGCATCAGGAAGAAACGGTCGGTGATGGTGTGGTCCATCAGGCCCGAGAACATCAGGATGCGCACGAAGTCTCGCGTCAGCGTGATGTTCACGTACTCGGTGTAGAAGGCCGTGAGCTTGTCTTCCACGGTCGGCCGCGTGTCGTCGAGGAGCTCATCCCATTCGTCGCGCCAGCGGCCTTCGAAGACCTCGAGGTAGACGCGGTCGACCAGCGCCCGCTTGGTGGGGAAGTAGTGGTAAAGCAGGGCGTGCGTCACGCCGATGCTCTTGGCCAGGTCGCGCAGCTGGCCGTCGAAACCATGCACCGCGAAGAACTGGATGGCCCCGTCGAGGATCTGCCGCTCGCGTTCGGCCAAGCTGAAGCGCCGCCGTGCCGGAGCCGCATCGGCCGGCGTTTCCTCAGCCGTTTCGGCACTACCAGGGTTTCTTCGGGTGTCCACGCTATTTACCAACGGGTCAATCTTATCGATACTGTTGACCGCCTGGTAAACAAAAAACACCGGTAGAAACCCGAGAGCCACACACATGGAGTTGAGCGGAGACATACTGATCAGCGCGCCGCGCACGAAGGTCTGGGACGGTCTGAACGACGCCGAGATCCTGGTGCGCAGCATCCCGGGGTGCGAGAGCATGGAGGTGATCAGCGCCACCGAGCGCAGCGCGCGCGTGATGGTCAAGGTGGGCCCGGTGCGTGCGCGCTTCAACGGCCATGTGCGCATGGAAGACATCCGCCCCGGCGAAGGCTGCACGCTGCACTTCGAAGGCTCGGGTGGCCCGGCCGGCATGGCCAAGGGCCACTCGGCCGTGAGCCTGTCCGACGAGGACGGGGGCACGCGACTGAACTACACGGTGCAGGCCTCGGTGGGGGGCAAGCTGGGTCAGGTCGGCGGGCGCATGATCGACGCCGCAGCCAAGCAGATGGCCGACCAGTTCTTCACCGCCTTCAATGCGGCGGTGGGCGAGGTGGAGCCGGTGACGGAGCCCGCGCCC
>JACZKT010000198.1 GCA_014859905.1 Rubrivivax sp. | reverse complement strand
GTGGGACGCGGCCAGCGGCCAGGCCTACGCGATGCCTTTCGGGCCGGCGCCGGAACGCTTCGTCGGCCTCATGCTCGCCACCGGGCTGCTGGCGTCGTGGCTCGGCACGCTGTGCTGGAACGCAGCCAGCCAGCGCCTGCCGACGACGCTGGTCGGGCAGCTCATCGTCTTCGAGACGCTGGCGGCACTGGCCTATGCGTTCTGGCTGCGTGGGCAATGGCCGAGCCCGGTCACGGCTGCTGGCATCGGCTTGCTGGTGGCCGGTGTGGTCTGGGCGCTGCGCATGCGCCCGGCGCCAGCCGCCGCCGTGATGCCGCGGCCCAGCCCGGGGGCCGGTCAGCCGTAGACGTTGCGCAGCGTGCCCAGCCCGTCGATCACGACCTCGACCGTGGTGCCGGGTTTCATGGGCAGCACGCCGAGCGAAGTACCGCACAGGATCAGGTCGCCGGGCTCCAGCGTCATGTCCTGCGACAACCGCCACACCAGTTCGGCGGGCGGAAAGAACATGTCGGCCAGGGCATAGTTCTGGCGCTCGCGGCCGCCCACCAGGGTGCGCAGGGTGGCGTGGGCGGGGTCGAAGTCGGTCTCGATCCAGGGCCCGAAAGCGCCGAAGCCGTCGAAGCTCTTGGCCCGCGTCCACTGCGCGAAGCTGGCGTCGCGCTGCAGCAGTTCGATCGCGGTGACGTCGTTGGCGCAGCTGTAGCCGAAGATGCAGCCCGCGGCGTCGTCGCGCGCGACGCGGCGCGCCGTGCGGCCGATGACGACGGCCAGTTCGCCCTCGTAGGCCACCCGTCCCACCTCGGGCGGCGGTGCCGCGATGGCCTGGCCATGCGCCGCGGCGCTGGTGGGCGACTTCAGGAAGTACAGCGGCTCGGCCGGATGCGCCCAGCCGTTCCTGTCGGCCGCGGCGCGGAAGTTGTTCCACAGGCCGACGATCTTGCCCGGGCGGCAGGGCGGCGCGAAGACCAGGCTGTCGTCCAGCGGCAGTCGCTCCCCGGTGGGCCGCGCATTGGCGAAGAGATCGCCTTCGCAGACCTCGACAGTGTCGCCGTCGACCCGTCCCAGGCCGCTGCCGGCGTGGCCGGGCCGTGTGTATCGCATCCAGCGCATCGTGCGCCTCCCCGAAGGTTCAAGTCGCCAGCGCGTCGTCCAGCACTTCGACCCAGTGTCGCACCGGTGTCGCGGTGCCGGTCTGCAGGTGCTGGATGCAGCCGATGTTGGCCGAGACGATGACCTCGGCCTGCAGCGGTTGCAGTGCAGCCAGCTTGCGGTCGCGCAACTGTGTGGCCAGCTCCGGCTGCAGCACGCTGTAGGTGCCGGCCGAGCCGCAGCAGAAGTGGCTTTCGCTGGCAGCCAGGCTGACTTCGAAGCCGAGCGCGCCCAGGTGCTCTTCCACGCCGCCGCGCAACTGCTGGCCGTGCTGCAGCGTGCAGGGTGGGTGGAACGCCAGGCGTTGCACGCGTCTGGCGGATGAAGCCGTTGCGCCCCGTCCCCGCTCCCCGGCCGGGCGCGCAAGGCCCAGCTTGGACTGCAGCGCCGGCACCAGCTCGGGCAGCAGCTCGCTGATGTCCTTCGTCAGCTCGCTCACGCGGCGTGCCTTGTCGGCATAGGCCGGGTCGTGCGCCAGCGCATGCCCGTATTCCTTGACGGCGACGCCACAGCCGCTGGCATTCATCACGATGGCTTGCACCTTGCCCTGCGAGGTGAGCCCGTCCACCAGCGGCCACCAGGCGTCGATGTTGCTGCGCATGTCGGCCAAGCCGCCTTCGGGGTCACCGAGGTGGGTGCGGATGGCGCCGCAGCAGCCGGCACCATCGGCGACCAGGGTCTGGATGCCGGCGGCGTCGAGCACGCGGGCGGTGGCGCTGTTGATGTTGGGCATCATCGCCGGCTGCACGCAGCCCAGCAGCATGAGCACCTTGCGCGGGTGTTCGCGTGTCGGCCAGCGGCTGGCGCGGGCGCCGCCGGCGGCCGGCACCTTGGCTTTCAGCGCGGCCGGCAGCAGCGGCCGCACCAGCTGGCCCATCTTCATGGCCGGGCCGAACAGCGACGAGGTCAGCCCGGCCTTGAGCAGCCAGCGCATGGCCTTCTCGCCGGCCGGCCGCTCGACACGCTGTTCGACGATCTTGCGCCCGATGTCCACCAGCCGCCCGTACTGCACGCCGCTGGGGCAGGTGGTTTCGCAGCTGCGGCAGGTCAGGCAGCGGTCCAGGTGCAACTGCGTCCTGCGCGTCACGGGCGCGCCCTCGAGCACCTGCTTCATCAGGTAGATGCGCCCGCGCGGGCTGTCGAGCTCGTCGCCCAGCAGCTGGTAGGTCGGGCAGGTGGCGGTGCAGAAGCCGCAATGCACGCACTTGCGCAGGATGGCCTCGGCCTCTTCGCCGTCGCGCGTGCCTTTGAACTCGGGGGCCAGGTTGGTTTGCATGTGCGGTACGACGGACCGGAATGAAGGGCCCTTATAACAGCCGTGCCAGTGCCGGCAGCAGCAGCGCCGCCAGCGGCACCTGCAGGCCCAGGGCCAGCGCGGCATAGGCCCCGGCGTCGGGGTGCACCTGCATGGCGCGGGCGGCGCCGATGCCGTGCGACGCCGTTCCCAGCGCAAAGCCACGCACCGCCGGCGTGCCGATATGGGCGCTGTCGAACAGGACCTTGGCGGTGACCGCGCCGACCAGCCCGGTAAGC
>JACZKT010000197.1 GCA_014859905.1 Rubrivivax sp. | reverse complement strand
CGCGGGCACCGCGCCGGGCTTCGACACCTACTCGAAGGTGATGCGCGATTCGGGGATCGTCTGGAACGAGCGCCAGCTCGACCGCTTCCTGGCCGCGCCCACGCAGGCGCTGCCTGGCACGAGCATGGGCTACGCCGGTATCAAGGACCCGCGCGAACGCGCCGACCTGATCGCCTGGTTGCGCGACGCGACGCAGCCTGGCGCCCGCTGCACGATCGGCCGCTGAACCCGTTCGCCGCATCGCGTGGCAACGCACACGCCAACCACAACAACATGGAGAACAGGTGAAGCACATGCCCACCAAACCGACAGCTCTGAGGCCCGCACGATCGACCTGGGGTGCGGCGACCGCCGTGCTCTTCGCGGCGCTGAGCACGCTGGCGGCCTGCGGCGGCACCGGCACCGACGCCGATGCCGCCGCTGAACAGGCGGTACTCGTTGCACAAGGCCGGCAGACATTCCGCCACGACACCTTCGGCGACGAGGCCCATTGGACCGACACGCTGCGCATGCACGAGGTCATCGCGTCCGCGGTGGACCCTTTGACCGCGCTATCCGTCGGGTTGAAGGTGGATGCCGACGCCCTGCCGGCCGAAGTGGCCGCGGGCATCCAGAACGGCAGCATCGACTTGCGCAGCACCGCCACCACGGTGGCCCTGCTCAAGCTGAACGCCGTGGTCGGCGTCAAGGGCACGGTCGAGACGCTGAACGGCGTCGACAGGCTGACCCGTGTCGGCATCACCTGCGCGCTCTGCCACTCGACGGTGGACAACTCCTTCGCACCTGGCATAGGCAGGCGGCTCGATGGCTGGGCGAATCGCGACCTGAACCCCGGAGCGATCATCGCCCTGTCGCCAGCGCTGGACACCGCGACGAAGGCCGCACTCAGGGGCTGGGGCGTCGGCAAGTTCGACCCGCGCCTCAACGTCGACGGCCTGAGCAAGCCGGTCGTCATTCCGCCAGCGTTCGGGCTGGACGGCATCCACCGCATCACGGTCACCGGCGACGGCGACGACATCGCTTACTGGAACCGCTATGTCGCGGTGGTGGAGATGGGCGGTCTCGGCACGTTCAGCGACCCACGCCTGAACCTGAGTGTCACGCACGGTGCCCAGGATCTCGTCTCGGCCAAACTGCCGGCGCTGCAGGCCTATCAGCTGAGCCTGAAGGCACCGACACCACCGGCGGGGTCTTTCGACGCTGCGGCGGCCGCGCGTGGCAAGCTGGTTTTCGAGGGCATCGGCCAATGCGCGAGCTGCCACAGCGGCGCCCACTTCACGGACGCCAACCAGAGACTGCATCCTCTGAACGACTCCATGGCTGAACCGGAGTCCCCCAGCTATGCCTCGCGCTCGGCGACGAGGCAGTACCGGACTCCGCCACTCAAGGGCATCTGGCAGCACGCCCCGTATTTCCACGATGGTTCGGCGGCGACGCTTGAGGATGTGGTCCGGATCTACAACACCAAGCGCTCGCTAGGCCTCGACTCGCAGCAGGTCAGCGACGTCGCGCAGTACCTGAAATCGCTCTAGCCCGGACGATGCACCTAGCGCGGTCGGCTTGAGATCAGAGCCGAACGGACCTGTCCGCGATTGCTTTGGGCCCAGCCGAGGTCCGCTTCGCGCAAGTCAAATGGATGCCTGCTCCTGGCCGACTGCCGGAGTCCACGAACGGCTGCTTCGTGGATGTGAAACGCGAAGAGCCGAGGTTTGCCTGTCCGACAGCTTTGAAGAACGGCGAATGGCGGCTGAGGGTCGGGACTTGCCCGACCCCACACCGGGTTCACCGCCGCAGACCGGCCGTCGGAGGTGGGGCGCCTGGAAGCAGTCTGTCGTCACCGGGTGCACCCAACCCCTACCCGTCGTTCAACCAGCCGATAGCATCGCTTCGGAAGGATCCTACGTGCCACACCTTCACACCTTCTGTTATGCACATGAGCGCAGGCCACAAACCTATGCCACCAGGTGGATGCCGGCCCGCGGGCAAACGCCCTGGTCGTCAGAGCGCGCCGAGGCGAAGTGGTGAGAGGTCGCAAACTCCATACTCCGGCCTCAGGCTCGTTGAACGAGCGCCTCGACAGGAACCCAGATTTCGAGCCCGCCTTCGCCTGTGCGCGCGTCGAACCCCGTGCGATGGGATTCGAGCACCGGCCGATCGGCAAGCGTCCACCCGTGGGCGGTCAGGGCACTGTTCCAGATCTCTTCGTACGTTCCGCGGATTAGCGACACATGGCCCGCATGGGTGAACACCGCGTACCGATGCGCACGGACGCTCATGCGGCCGAGACCACGCGGCAGCGCAGATGTCGGTGGCACGACGATCGCACATGCGTAGTCGAACGCGCCGTCGTCATCCGGTGCGCTCAAGACAGCCCAGGGCGCCGGATCGAGCTTGTCCTTGATGCGCGGATAGAACTCCATGAACCGGCGCCACAGCGCAGGGATGTCCCGCATCCCGGCGAGCGAGAAGCGACCGGACAGAATCGCAAGAGTCTGATCTTCCAAGGTGCGCAGCGCCGGCGGGGCCAGTGACGGGTGCCGGCTCATCGTCATGTCGAGCGCAGCGGTCAGCGGCAAACCGTCGACCGCCGCTCGCCGGCGCACAGCTTCGGGCGTGAGCCCGAGCGATGTCTTGAAGGCGCGCGAGAACGCCTCGTGCGATCCATAGCCGCTGGCCAGTGCGATCTCCAGGATATCCGGGGCGCCGCGCGCGAGCGACTCGGCGGCGAGCGACAGCCGCCGGCCCCGCACGTAGTCCGTCAGCGAACGCCCGTAGTGCTCCGAGAACGCGCGTGACAGGTGGAATGTTGAGACGCCGCACGCCCGCGCAATCGCGGCCAGGCTGAGGTCACCGTACAAGTGACGTTCGATCACCCACAGGGCGCGTTGCAGGAGTGGTGTGGGAACCTCGCTCATGTCCTCGGCGCGCGGGCCGCCGGACCACAAGTGCGATCAAGCGAGGCCGCGGATCGATCCATACAGTGCGTCTCAATGTCAGAGAGGAGCGTGATGATGCGTCACGAATCAGCCACCAATCAACTGAAGGCGCTACAAAGCGGGAATGTCGGCTCAGCGGAACTCGTGGAGCGCGCGATCGAGCGCATTCGGCAGGTCGACGGCGCGCTCAACGCCGTTGTCGTGCGTGACTTCGATCGTGCGCGCGAGGCGGGGCGAGCGGCGGACCAGGCTCGACGGCGCGGCGACGATCGGCCATTGCTGGGTCTGCCGATGACGGTCAAGGAAGCCTTCGATGTCGCGGGCCTGCCGACGACCTGGGGTCTGCTGGGGAACCACTCAGCCGCGACAACCGATGCGGTCGTCGTCGAACGCTTGCGATCGGCGGGGGCCATCGTCTTGGGCAAGACGAACGTCGCGACGATGCTCGCCGACTGGCAGACTGCGAACCCGGCATACGGCGTCACGAACAATCCGTGGGACATGAGGCGCACGCCCGGCGGATCGTCCGGCGGAAGCGCCGCCGCGGTGGCGAGCGGCATCACCGCGCTCGAACTCGGCTCGGACCTCGCCGGGTCGCTGCGCATTCCGGCGGCCTTCTGCGGTGTGTTTGCCCATCGGCCGAGCCAGGGCACCGTGCCGATGCGCGGCTTCGCGCCGCCGATGGCGCCGCGAATGAGGTACATGCAGGCGGTCGACCAGGCGGCCGTCGGCCCGCTGGCGCGTTCGGCGGCCGACTTGCGGCTCGCGCTGGACGTGTTGGCCGGGCCCGATGTGCCGGCTTCGACCGGCTTGAAGCTGTCCCTGCTACCGCCTCGTCACACGGAACTGCGTGCGTATCGCGTGCTCGTGCTCGACGAGCATCCGCTGATCCCCACGGCCGGCGCGATACGGGAGGCGCTCCAGGGCCTGGCCGAGCGGCTCGCAAATGCCGGCTGCCGCGTGGGGCGGGAAACTCGCGAGGCACCTGACCTGAAGGACCTCAACGAGACGTTCACGTCGCTGCTGATGGCATTCATGGGCGTCGACGTGCCCGATGAAGAATACGCCGCTGCGGCGGAAGCCGCCCGCCACGGCGACTGGACGCAACAGCGCATGACGATGAGCCACCGCGACTGGATGCATCTGGACCGCCATCGTCTCGCGCTTGCAGAGCAATGGAGCAGGACCTTCGCGCGCTGGGATGCCGTGTTGTGCCCGGCCGCGCCGTGCACGGCCTTCGCGCACGACGCCGGCCCATTCGGCGAACGGACGCTTTCGGTCGACGGCGAAGAACTGGGCTACGCGAAGCTGCCATGCTGGACCACGCTGGCCGTGCCGACCGGGCTGCCGGTCACGACCGTCCCGATCGGCGTCGATGCCGCGGGGCTCCCGATCGGCGCGCAGCTCATCGGTCCGTTCATGGAGGATCACACGCCGATCGCGCTGGCAGGTCTTCTCGAACAGCAACTGGGATGCAGCTTCTGCCCGCCGCCTCTTGATCCGTGATCTGACCGCTCTGCAGCCGAGCGCAATGGTCTTGCGCATCATTCGCTCTTGCTACGGGGGGCGCATCGGCCAGGCGGCGACTGCGCCTTCGTCCGGAACCGCTCTTCGCCGCAGCGGCCGATTGCCGGGCGGCCGGTAGTGGCCGGGCCAAAGAGAGGTTGGAACTCGCCGCCGGAAACCTGCCATTCGTAGGCGCGACGAGGTAAGATTCTCGAGCGCGTCGGGAAGGACAGCTTGTGGCCAAGTCGAGCCAACGAAGGCTTCAGATTCGTCGCCTGAAACCTGTCGCTCGTAGGTGCTCCTTGACAGGACTTGAGAGCGCGTCGGGAAGGACCGGTTGTGGCCGACCGCCGGTGGCCACGAACGACCGCTTCGCAGACGCGAAACGCGAAGACTGCGGGCCCGCCGTCGGGCAGCTTTGGAGCGGGCCGTCGGGCCGGTATGGGTCAGGACCGCCAGTTCGAGCGGTTGGGAAGCGGTCGTCGATGTGGCGGGAACCGGCTCTTGGAAGTTCGCCGACCGCAGTACCTCGTACAGCTGACGTTCGAGTCAGCGCCTCGCGCTCGGCCCATTGACTGCTCAATGCCAATCAGCGTGAGTAGGGCCGCCGCCCGCGACCGGCCGCAGTCGCTGCAGTGCGGACATCGGTGGAGTTCCGCCGAACGGGTCGAGACCTGAGCGACAACGGGATCTTGAAGGTGAAGGAGAGATCTCCTACTTGTTAGGCAGCAGGTCAGGTCAAGCCTCGTCTAAGCGGTATGCGTTTTGCCTCTAGCCCCGACGGTGGAAGCTCCCCACCGCCCCGCCAACAAGCAAACTGACCAATAGCGGAACGCACGGCATCACCAAAGGATGCATCTCCATAGGCGCCACGAGCCCTAGCACGGCGGCACACACGGCCACGATGGCCGCGCAGGCGAACAGCGCAAACAGTCCAGGGTCGTGTTGCAGAAATTCCTTGGATTTGATGTGCCGGGCGAAGCCGCCGTCCGCTACCACAGCCACGGTGAACGCGAGCAGCCAGGGCAGCCACTCCAGCAGCGTCGCCAGCCGAAAACTGGCCAGCAGAAAGAGCGCGTCGATCGACCGGAAGTAGGTGTTGTTGAACAAGCGTTGGTTGACCGAGGCCATCTCCCGCGCAACAGCGCCATCGACGGCGCCAAGGGCCGGCGCATCGCCCGCTGACGGCACCGGCGAGGCCTGGCGCGCAGTGTCCTGAACGCTCAAGGCACGCGACAGCATGCGCAGCGCAGGCTCGTCACCCCACAACCGCGCCGCTGCCTGATGCTCGGCGCGCAGTTGTGCCAGAAAGCGATCAGGAGGGTATGCCGATGGCAGGTACAGCACCAGGACCAACAGGCTGACCAGCGACAGCACGGCGACGGCGCGAATCATGTCGTTGCCAGGCCTGCGCTCGCAGCCGGCGGATCCGGATCAAGTATCGGGAACCGCCCCTTGATGATCCTGCCGCCGGAGACCGACGCGAAGTACTGCAGGTTGGGCAGCTTGCCCAGCACTTCGGCCGGAACCATTTCTTCAAAGCTCTCGGTCAATTGCGTGGAGTAGCTTGACGAGAAGTCGCCGAGGTGCGCATCGGCACCGCTGCTCAGGCCCACGCGCATGGTGTGGATGGCTGTCTTGCCGAAGGTCTCGACGACGAAGTCCTGCGTCGGCCTGTCCTTGGTGCGCAGCGCGATCAGGTTGTTCAGGTTGCCCAGCGCCATGCGCGCCGCGTCTTCGCTGCCCAGGCGCTTGGACAGGTCGGCCAGGGTCTGCATGGCGCAGGTGGCGAAGATGCCGCCCTCGGCGCCCTTGTTGAGGATCTCGATCAACGGCAGGTTGATGACGTTCGAAACCTCATCGACGAACAGCGAGATGCGCCGACAGACACCAAGGTTGTAGCGCATGCCGGCGCGCGCAGCCTGATCGGCCAGCGCGAGGGCGCCGATTGCGGTGGCCACCGATGGGTCAGGTAGAGAGTCCAGGCACATGTAGAGCACATGCCCGGCGCGCTCGATCTTCTCGAAGTTCATGATCGGCCGCGTGTCGTCGGCATCGAACGGGTCGGGCGACAAGCTGCGGCCCAGGTCGCCCGAGGTCAGCATCGACAGCACGGGCAGCAGGTTGGCGGTGATCTTCTGGTAGTGCTCGCGGTTGTGCCTGAAGGTCCGCACCTGTGCATCGAGCACCTTGCTGCGCTGGCTCTGGGCGACGTGATGTTCGTAGTAGGCGACGAAGGCCATCAGGTCGGCGCTGGCGGCTTCCGACGGGCGCTTCATGTTGCCGCGGTGCGCGTCGTGCAGCATCTTTTTCATGTCTGGCGTTTCCCGCCAGCCGGCGCCGAGTTTGGCGTCGTAGAAGCGGCGCAGCGATGCCTCCAGCACCGGCTCGATGCCGCCTTCGATGTACTTCGTGAGCTTGACGAGGTTCGGCCGCTCTTCCAACTCGACCAGGCCCTGCACGACGACGTTGACGGCATCCCAGCCAAAGGCAGAGAACGCACCCGCCGTGTCCGGCGGCATGATGGACTGGATGCGCGACGCGATCTCGGTGGGCTTCTGCCAGTTGAAGGTGAAGTCCAGACGCACGCCCTTCTCGGGGAAGGCGGGGTGGAACTCCATGAAAGTGTCGGGCTCGCGGTAGTCCTCGCACGCGCGCTCGACCACGCGCCGCAGCCGGCGGCTGTTCTTGGGGTCGATGACGATCACCACGTCGCCACGCTTCACCGCCTGCGTGATCAGCGTCGCCAGCGCGACGCCTTTGCCGGACTGGGTGGTGCCGACCAGCAGCGTGCCGCCCTCGAAGTTCTGCAGCGGTCGGTGCAGCGGCACTTCGCGTGGCTCGACGCCGTGGATGTAGGGCAAGCCGATCTCGGCTTCGGGCTGCGGGTGGCTGTCGTGCCCCAGCCAGCCCAGCAGGCGTGGCGAGACGGCGAACTCGCGGAAGTCCACTTTGGCCAGCTCGTAGAGCCGTTGCGAATGCACGGGCCGCCATTCGAAGCCAAAGCCGAGGAACACATCGGCGGGGTTCTTGCACCAGCCGGCCAGCGCTGTAGTGCTGACGACCTGGATGCTGCGGCCGCCGAGCGATGCGCGCAGCACCAAGACGTTCATCGCCTGCGCGATACGCAGCAAGCCCATCACCAGGCAGAGCAAAGCCAACGGTGCCGCAAGCGGAAGCGGCAGCCAGCCCGCCGCGCCGACAGCCGCAAAGAACACCATCGCAACCGCCCAGACACCGCCCGCATACAGTTCGTAGGCGCGGCGCCAGGGCATCTCGTAGCGGCGCATCAACATGTCAGGCCGGCTCCGAGACCGAAAGGTTAAAGCCGCTGAGGTCAAGCCCTTCGATGAACCGTGGGTCGATCACCAGGCCGACCGTCGGGCTGCCATTGAAGTCGCGCGACAGCGTGGGCGGTGCATGCAGCCCAGTCGATACCAGCATGCGCACATCGGCCAGCGCGCGCAGCGCCAGCGAGGGCGGCACACCGCGTTGATCGAACCGGTCCAAGGGCACGAACAGGCCTTGCGCGACGGTGCAGCACTGCGCAGGCCCGGCGGCGCTGTTCAGCGTGGCGGCGATGGCGGTGAGCGCATCGCGGACCACTGGGTTGAGCCGAAGCGGCGCACGAAGAGCGAACGATGGTTCGGGCGGGTCAGGTTCTGGTGCTGACAGCGGCGCGGGTGGACTTGAAGGCGGGGGCGGCGCGCAATCAGGTGGCAGCAACGACAACTGTTGGGAGGCCGATGTCTCGGGCAGCGGGGGCCGCGGGGACGCGGGCTTCGCTGTCGGTTCAACTGGCTTTGAAGTCAGGGCCTGTACCAGCGGCGACGGGGCCACGTCTAACCCAGCGAATAGGATCGTCGGCGAGGCCAGCTTGACGGCATCCATGCCGGTTTTCGAGCTTGGTGGGTGGATGACCCACGTGGTCGAGCCGGTGTCATGTGCCAGCAGCACGCCAGCATCGAGCAGCACTTCGCGCATCGTTTCGGGCGCCTTGGGGATGCCGGGCAGGTGGTCGGCTTCCAGCAAGGCGCTGATGTCTTCGACGGCGCCGGGCCACAGCAGGAACAGGCCGTCTGGGCCGAACCACACACGCGACTTCTCGCGGTTGGCGATCCAGGCCGAATCCGTGACGGCAAGGCGCCGCAGCGCGTCCACCAGGAAGCGTTCGAGGTGCGATCCGAACTGGGGCGAACCGTAGCGGTCGGCGTTGGCCACCAGGTTGCGGTCGATCACCAACGCCAGCGAGCGCCGTACCAACTCGCCCAGGACGTTGTTGTCGCGGTACACCGGCAGGCCGCCGATGCTGGCCATCATGTGCGGAACGATGACCGTGTTGTCCTGGCAGAGGTGCTGCAGCACGCCGGGCGCCACGACGTGGGGCAGCGCAAACAAGCCCAGCGCTCGTGCCTCGGCGGCCTGCGGCCGCCAGCGCAGGAAGTAGCGTGGGGTATGGCGCTGCTGTAGCCAGGTGGCCAACGGGGTCAGGCACGGCGGCCACTCCGCGCCCTGCGCATCGGTCACGATGATGTGACTCAGAGCCCGGTGCAATTCGCAGCACAGGCCGGCGATGAATGTGCCCAGCCGCCAACGAGGCTCCAGTTGCCGGCGCGCGGAGATGGTCAGCCGACCCGAGAAGATGTGGGCATCAGTGCCTTGCAAGCTGAAGAAGCCGGCCTCCAGCCCAAGGCGCAGCAGTCCACCGGGGATGCTGAAATAGTTGTTCGCAGTGGCGGGCAGCAGATGTACAAAGGCCGCGTAGCGATGGATCAACCCCAGCACGTCGCGCTCGAAGGTGTCGCGGTCGGCCCCGTAGCAAAGCTTGATCCGGGCCACGAGGTCGGCGTGCGGCTTCAACACCTCTTCCACCGGCACGGCCGGGAAGCCGGGATCGGACGACGAATAGGGGCTGGGTTCGGAGGGTGTGGCACGCATCGGCGTTGCATCCAATGACCCGGGCCATTGTTGAATCCCGTGTGCCGCGCGTCCCCTGGGAATCAGGGCTATTGCCGCCCGCTATCGCCATCGGCGCCATGTTCCGCATGGCAGAGCAGCGCCATCATCTCCATCTGCGTGCCCGCCGCATCGGTGGGCGGCGCATGAGTGGGGAACGACCGCTGCAGGCGCTGGTCGGTGCCGAACCGCTGCACCAGCCTGCAGAAGAGGCACTCGTCGTTCGAGCAAGCCACGGTGCCAAAGGCCGCCAGGAACTGGCTATTGCAGGCAGGGCAGGCCACCACCGAAAACGCAGGGCACTTGGCGAGCCAGATTCCGTCGGTGTGCGAGGCCAGGTCGAAGGCTCGGTCAAAGCTGATGCGGTACGGACATTGGCAGATCGACCGGTAACTGCGATACGCGCTAACGAGTGCCTCGCCTGCTGCGAAGCCCGTGCTGCGCAGGCGCTTGTAGACGGAGCTGAAGATCGACGCTTCCGCACGGTGAAGGAGGTTGGCACTGTGATACCACTCCGGTGAGTCGGGTGCCCTGCCGCGCGGCGTGGCCTGGGGGTCGCTGAAAAACAGCCACTGCAGCTCACGCGGCTTGAGCCCGGTGATGAGGTGGATGGTGCGGCAGCGCGCACCCAGCTCAGCGCATTGCTGGGCCAGCAGAATGGCCCCGACGTGGCGGTCGGCGCGGGTTGGCACGGGGCACCGAATGGGCTCAACGTCTGGCGTGCGCCGCCAATGCCTTCGGCAACCGAACAGCAGCCAAAGGTGCGGCCAATGGAGCCGGTGCCGCCAGCAGGGCAAGCAGGTCATCGCGTGGCGGGAAGAGACTGGTTTGCCCGACATTCGCCACGAAGGACATCAGTTGATCGAGGCTCTGCGTTCGCAGGTAGTCCGCCAACTCGGCGTCAAGTGCGAATTTGCAGCAGGTAGAGACGCGGTCGCGTTCGATGCCGAGCCGGATGGCTTGCAGCAGATGCAGGTTGGTCGACTGCACGTCGGTGATTTGCAGATGGTTCATGGTCTCTCCCTGGGGTGGGCTCCTGCAGGAGCGCGGTGAGGTCAGAGGTCGATGGTGGCGTCCTGTTGAGCGAGCAAATTTCTTCAAGACTTGCGCGGTGCGTTCGAGAAGTTCAGCATATTCGGTGACGTGAAAGCCGATCAATAGCAAATGCTGAAAGACGCCGCTGCTTGCCGCATTGCCACCCGAAAGAGCCCGCACAGAACGACAAATGCGGAAGCCGCGTTTCCAAGGCATCGCGCGCCAACATAGGGCGCACGACAAACTTGGAAGAGGCCGCGATCATGACGTCCCACCAGATGCCATCGAAGGTGTCAGTCGCGAGGCCACTCACCGACAAATCACCATAGCAGCGTGCGCGCAAACCCACATATCGCGGCGAAGCAGAGCGAACGCCCTCTCGTTCTGGCGCCTGTATTTCGGGACCGGTTGATCGAGTCCCTGGATCAGGTGGGCGTGCCGGTGCGTGGGCGCATGTCCTACGTTGCCTCGTTGACCTGCCGTGCTGTGCAAACGGTCAGCCGATGGCTCGACCCGGATCGCCCGGGTTTGCCTGACATCGAGTCATGCGCGCGCTTATGTGAAGGGTTGGGCCGCAGCACCGACTGGATGTTGGGGCTGAGCGAAGCGCCCAGCGGTTGCGACCAGGCGAGCGCCACGCTGTCGGCGGCAGAAGTCGGCTGGGTCAGCGAAGCGTTCGGCGCACTGCGGAGTGTGTGTCACGCGTGCGAGACCTTGCGCATGGCGGGCGACGAGATGGCGCCGCAGATACAGGACGGTGACTTGATATTCGTGGACCTCGCGGCAGATCAGCTGGTTGGCAATGGCATCTACGCGCTGGAGTTGGAAGGCCGGTTCATGGTGCGCCGCGTCGAGAGTCGGCTGGGTACGGGCCTGGTCTTCAAATGCGAGAAGCCCGAGTACGCGGACTGTGTCGTCAAGGACGCCGCTGCCGCCAAACGCATGGGCTTGCGGGTCATCGGCAAGGTCAGGGGTGCAGTGGGCGTTGCCCGCTTCTGGCGGCAGTAGGGGTCACCAGGGCCGTGGCCCCGGTGACTGTGAATCTGTCGCAAGATCGGCGGCAGGCGGTCGAGCCTCCCGCTGCCGATCACTGACTCAACGGGCTCAGATCGCTTCGGCGAGCCCCTTCCACTCCAGCGCCGGCAACTCGATCAGCTTGCCGCCCAGCGCCTCGAACTCCGTCGCACGGTCGTAGTCCTCGATCTCCTGCGAAAAGTGCGTCACGGCATTGACCAGCCCGTAGCCGGACAGGTCGCCTTGGCTGATCAGGTGGCGCAGCACGCCGGCGCGTTCGCTGTCGTTCAGCACATAGCGGTTGGCCAGCACCTCGACCGACTTCACCGGGTCGCCGACCAGCGGGATGTTCAGCGTGCGCTGCAGCTTCTGTGCCGTTTGGCGGAACGTGGCTTCCGCCGCCGCAGCCTGCACGACGTCGCGCACCTTCAGGAAGAACGCCTTGTCGTCGGCGCGCAAGGTGTCGTCCTTGAACACGGTGATGCTTTCGTCGTCGATGCCGAGCGCGCGCCCGACGTGCGTCTTGCGCAGCGACCGGTCCGAAGCGATCAGCCCATTGCGGCAGACCAGCCGGTACAGCATGGGCTGCACCGACAGCGTGCCCTGGCCGACCTCGGAGTTCGAGATCGCCACGCCGGCCTGAACGATGTCGCCGGGCGCCATTTCGTAGGTCAGCCGCGGCGTGACGCACTTGAGGTACATGCGCGTCTCGGTCAGCTCCACCGACTCGAAGCGTACTTCAGGCAGCTGCCGCAGGATGGGCAACACACTTTCCGCCAGGTCGAAGTTGTCCAGCCGGCGGTAGCGCTCGGACAGCACCGCCCGGACGTTGCCGTCCAGCGTTCGGATCATGCGCCGGTCGTCATCACTCTGAAGCCAGGTGTTCACGTTGCGGTCCAGCAGCACGTGCTGCTCGGTGCGCATGCGCTCGAAATACGCATACGGGATCTTCAGCTTGTCGGCCAACTGCCGGCGGGCCAGCGGCGTGACGCCGTACCGCACCGGGGCAATGCCTTCTTCGATGACGAGCCGGGTATCGCCCGTGTCATCGGTATCGTGCCGCAGCAGCGACGACGACACCACCAGGTCCTTCTTCGACGCGAGCTGGCGCTCCAGTTCCTGCGCCAGGCTGACGAGAGAACGTCCGCTTTTCATGGGAATCTCCATTCGGATTGAGATACGGGAAGGGCACCGCCACCGGCGGGCACGCACCCGCAAGGGCTGATGACGGATCGAGCGAAGTCGATCCACGAGTGCGCGATGAAGGTCGCGCTTGAGAACTCCAGGGCTGTCTTCGCTGCACTCGAAGGTGCAGCCTGGTCTGACAGCGACCAGTGGGAGAGCCTTTTCACCGCCACCGCGCACGGAGCTCGCGGTGGCGCTGAAAAGGCGGGTGCGATCGCCTGATCGCACCCTGTTCATGGCTCATGTGGAACGCTGTGCGCTCTCCACGCGAGCGCGCCAAACGTCCGCCCAGTCCATACCAGGCTGACGGGGCACGAACACCTGAACTGCGCGTGGGCCGGTTCGGCGTTCTTCTTTCTTCAGCCGCCGCGCCAGCGCGAAGGCAAAGACCTGGCCGTCGAAGTCGGCATCGGCATCGTTGTCTGCGTAGATGCAGACCTTGCGCACCGTCTCCGGCAGCCACAGCTTCTCCAGGTTGCCGGCGCTGAGCCCGGCCCACACCGGCTTGCTGGTGGCCAGGTGCACGGCAATGGCGGTCTCGATGCCCTCGGTGACGGCCAGTTCCTCGCCCGCCTCGAACAGACGGATGGCAGCGCCGTTGATGCCCGCAGACAGCACCTTCTTGGCGTCATGCGGCGTCGCCTTCTGCCCGTCCTTCAGGTAGGTGCGATGCAGCGTCACGGCATGACCGTCGGGCCCCTGGATGCAGGCCAGCATGGCGGCGTACTCCGCCACCTTGCGCGACTTGCCAGTCAGGTCCTTTTCATAGAAGCCCAAGGCGGGGTGCAAGCGCAGCGCCTTGGGGTACGCCGGCAGCGACAGACCTCGGTTGCCCAGGTAGCTGTCCACCGGATCGCCTGGCAGCACGGGTTTGGCTTCGTCCCAGATCTTCTGTGCCAGCTTCTTCATGCGGTCTGGTGCTGGTTCTGCGAGCGCCGGACGCACGGAACCGACGCAGCGCTCGACTTCCTGCAAGGCCGTGTTGAAGTCGATGCCCTTGGCGGCCTGCAACAGCTTGAAGCCGCCACCCGAGCCGCAGTGCCGGCAGTGGTAGTTGCCTTCGCCGAACTTGTCGGTGTACTGAAAGCGGTCGGTGCCGCCACACAGTGGGCAGGGCAGGTTGCGCTTCTTGAGGATGGCTTCATTCACGCCCAGGCTGGCCAGGATGTCGGTCCAGCGGCCGTGGGCACGGCGCTTCACTTCATCAACGCGCGCGGTGTACTCAGCGTTTTGCATGCGAGCTCCCGCGCGTCATGGGTGCCGGCGACGAATCGCCGCCGTGAAGAGCTGCCCGGCGTTCAAGGCCTCGACGACACTGTGATCGACGAACTCCCACGGCAGCAGGTGCTGGACGTTCAGCGTTCGCCCTTGCGCGTCCAGCCGTTCGACTTTGAAGCCGGCGGCGTGCCACTGCACGCGGTAGGTGAGCCGATCTGCGCCTGCGATGACGAAGGTGCGGCCCGGCTTGCCGGTGAGCACCTCACTTTCCTTGACCAGGAACTCGATGTCTTCGGGCGCAGACACCGCCAGCCACCGATGGGGGCTGCCGGGGCTTTGTGCGATGGATTGCATGGTTGTCCTTTCAATCGGCATCGACCGGATGGCGGGGATGCCGCCGACCTGATGGGTTGTGGTGATGGGGGTCAGGCGAACAGGTCGCCATGGGCAGCCATCTGCTTGAGCTGCTCGTTGATCCACTGCGGGTTCTTGGCCAGCCTGGCCTCGACCCAAGCGGGGTTGCTGGCGACGGCTTCGCGCACCCAGTCGGGGTAGCGCTTCAGCGTCTCGCCGAACCACGCCTTAACGCTGTGGCGGATGTGGTCACGAATGTCGTTCGCGTCGACCAGCCCGCAAAAGGCGATGGGCGACAGCGGACTGCAGCCCACGACGCGCAGGCAGCTCACAAACGAGAACGGCGCACCGTCTTTCTCGCGCTCGGTGAACACCCAGCGCAAGGTGTCGAACTTCTCTTCGAGTGGCGTTTCGGGGTCTGCGAGGTGGCGAACTTCCTGCAGCAGGCGCCAGTGCAGGAAGACGACGTCTTCCTCGCTCCAATCGGCGGGCGATGTGTCGTCGTTGAGTGCAGCGCCGAATGCGTCGCGGTCCGAAGCACTGCTTGAGCGCCGCAGCAGCGGTGCACAGGACGGCGCCGGCTGTCCCGCCGTTGCTGTGAAGACAAAACTTGGTGATGTCGCTGGATTCAGCATCGTTGCCTCCTGAAAAGGTCAGGGGGCAACGCGCAGCACGGCTGAGGGCGTAAGCCCCCAGGGGGTGAATGAATGGCTACAGGGCTGGCTTGAGCCAGCGGCAAGTGCCGCCGGGGATCGGTGTGCCAGCTACCGACCGGAGAAAGCTTGCGACGGGAGGGGCACGAGGTTAGGTTGTACCCTCACCTCGAAAGCTTGCTTCGATGGCATCGTCGGCGACGGCCAGTACAGGCCGGCGCCGAACTCGACGATGAATCTCCAGGGCTTGCCGTGTTTGAGTGCAGGGCCAGCTGCTGCACGGTACCAAGGTATCGGCGTCGCCGGCCGCCGTCAACGGAGAAGCGGCGCCGGCCACACGCTGATGCCGAAAGGGCGCTCAAGCGACGGCCATTCCGCGTGGCGTTTGCAACGCGCCTTGCGCAAGATCCTTCCGAACCATCCCGCCGGGAGCCCGAAGATGTCGGAAATCCAGATCGTCAAGATGGACCAGGGCGGGGTCAACGCTCGCATCATCGCCAAGGAGACCAAGGCCGACTTCCGGCGGGTCGAAGCCGCCAGCCTGAAGATGCCGGCCAGGTTCACGAGCGCCGAGGGCAAGCGGTTCTTCGTCCGGCACTTCAATACGTTGCAGCTCAACGCGCACTTCATCTCTGTGATCGCCCGCACACGGCTGGACCACGACGACATCGCCAAGGTCGAGGCGGCGATACGGACGCAGATGGAGGCCGCGACCGACACCCTCAACAAGGCCATCGATGGCGCCGAGGCGCTCTTCAAAGTGAACGGCATCACAAGCGCGGCCACCTACGACACGGTGCCGCTGGACATCGAGGTCGGTGTGCTGTCATCGAATGGACGGCGCTTCCTGGAGGTGCTGGGCAAGCTCGACCAGCTGATGCCCCTGCTGCAGACGCTGGAGATTCATGAGGTCATCACGACACAGGCGGTGGACATTCAACGGGCCAGCCTGAAGCGCCAGGTGCGCGACGTCGCGGGAGCGGCCCGCAACCTGGCCATGGGCCTGCGGCGGCGGATGAACGCGATGGGTGGGCGCGAGGGCGTCGCAGGGTCCGTCGGAGCCGAAGCTCCGGACGATGAAGCGCGTGAAGTGGCGAGCGTCGAGATCGTGGCAGATCAGCCCTCCGAAACTGCACACGTGGCCGACGGGGTCAGCGAAGTCGCGCGCTCGAGCGAAGTCGTGCAAAGTTGACATGGACTTGCATCGAAACGCCATGCGCAAGCGCTGGCTTCGCGAGGCGCTTTCGGCAATCGACCGTGGCGGCTTCTTGAACCGACTCCGGCCCAAAGCTATCGTGTCAACACGTCGCACCCCGTGGCCGCTCGTACGCCGAGCGCGCAGCGCCGCCGGGCGGCGATGGCGTCGCAGTCGATACCTGCCTCTCCTGATCGTCCCTGCCACCATTGTCTGGGGTGCCGTTGGCTTCGCCATCGGCTGCCACGCCGTTGGACGATCGTCCTTCCATGTCCACACCGTCTCGACCGGGACGCCAACGGTGTGTTGTCGAGTCCAGCGTCCCTATCGGCCGGCGCAACCCTGACCTAGCGCGGTCGCAGCAGAGCGGGTCATGACTTCCATCGGCGCCAGCCGTGAGGAGGCCAGATCGTGCCCAAGTCCAATCTCTCACCTGCCGTTGCGACGGGAACCCTCGCAACTCAACCACCACCGCCAGCCCTACCGGAAACGGGCTTCCTGCGTCAACCGCAGGTGCTGGTCTTCGTGCCCATTTCGAGGTCCACGCTGTGGCGCCGCGTCCAGGCGGGCACGTTCCCAGGGCCGGTCAAGCTTTCGGCGCGCGTGACTGCTTGGCGGGCCGAGGACCTGCGCCGCTGGATCGCAGACCAGTCGATCCGTCCCGATGCAGCGGGCGCAGGTGGAGGCGGTTAGCTGATCGACGCAGAGCAATCGTTCAATCCATTCGACAGACGCGGACTGAAGCAGCGGATCAGTCGCGCCCGCGCGGTCCCTGCGCTCGCTTGTTGCCAACTCGCCTTGCTGGTTGACCATGGCGCTACGCTGCCTGCACGGAACGTCGGCGTGATGCGCAACGCCCGCCGCTCCCGCCTATGCCGAACTGTGGTGGCTTAGTGGCTGCCCAATACCGATGCAGACGGGTAGCCCGGCGTGACCCGCGCTGTTAGAGTGGTTGAGACGTTGGCTGCAAGGCCGGCGTCACCTGCTTTTCCTCCCTGAGCAGGTGCCTGGGCGTGATGACAGCGCCAAGGCTTGCAAGGCTCTGGCGCTTCGCGGTGCCGGAGCCGTCTTTTTTGCGCCGCCTACAAGGTTGAACGGAATCTAAACGCGTAGGTACGCAAGGTGTTGATCTCACACGCAGTAGTGGCCTTGATCACTGCTACGCAGGTGATAGGAGATCGCAGATATCTACCGCCAGCGCCTTCGCCAGCCGTTCCACGTTGTCGAGTGACACGTTCCGCTCGCGACGTTCTACTGAACCGACATACGTTCGATGCAGGCCCGCCAAGTCCGCCAGCGCCTCTTGAGACAGGCCGCGAGCGGCGCGGAGCGCGCGGAGGTGGCGCGCAAGCCTCTCGCGCGCAGATTCGACCGTTGCTCGACGCCCTGACATAGGCACCGACGGTCACGTTCAGATGACTTTGGGTCTACAGACGTAGAGTAGCATTTGACTGAGATTGCAGTGCCGCCGTGAGCAAAGCAGGTGGCTAACGAACGGCAGCTTACACAGGTGATAGGAGATCGCAGATATCCACCGCCAGTGCCGCCGCAAGCCGTTCCACGTTGTCGAGTGACACGTTCCGCTCGCGGCGTTCTATTGAACCGACATACGTTCGATGCAGGTCCGCCAAATCTGCCAGCGCTTCTTGAGACAGGCCGCGAGCAGCGCGGAGCGCGCGTAGGTGGCGCGCAAGCCTCTCTCTCGCAGACTTGACCGTTGCTCGACGCCCTGACATGGACCCCAAGGGTCATGTGTAGATGACTTTGGGTCTACAGACTTAGGCATCTAGCAACAATAACTTGAACAATCAAGGCTTGCGCCGAATGCGGTGTGGCTTGATGCGATAGTTCCATTC
>JACZKT010000196.1 GCA_014859905.1 Rubrivivax sp. | reverse complement strand
AGACCAGGTACTGCACGGCGAATTCGACGTCCATCATGCCGCCGGCGCTGTGCTTGACGTCGAAGCGGCCCGCCGGCACCGGCCGCGCGGCGCGCACCTTCTCGCGCATCGTGCGCACTTCCTCGCGCAGCGCCTGCGGATCCCGCGGCGCGGTGAGCACGGCGCGGCGCACGGCCTCGAAGCGTGGCGTGATGTGCGTCGCGCCGGCCGCGAAACGCGCCCGCGTCAGCGCCTGATGCTCCCAGGTCCAGGCGGTGTTGCTGCCGCGGCCGGCCTGGTAGGTCTCGAAGGCTTCGATCGACGTCACCAGCAGCCCCGAATTGCCGTTCGGCCGCAGCGCGGTGTCGATGTCGAACAGTTCGCCGGCCGAGGTGCGCAGCGTGAGCCAGGTGATGAGCTTGCGCACGAAGGCCGGGTAGACCTCCTGCGCACGCAGCTTCTCGTCTTCGCTGGCGTCGGCGTCGTCGTAGACGAAGACGACGTCGAGGTCGCCGCCGTACCCCAGTTCCTTGCCGCCGAGCTTGCCGTAGGCGATGACGGCCAGGCCCGGCGTGTCGCGGTGGCGCTGCTTCAGCCGCGACCAGGCCCAGCGCACGGCGGTGTCGAGCACGGTGTCGGCCAGCGCCGACAGGTCGTCGGCCACCTGCTCCACCGTGAGGTCGCCTTCGACGTCGCGCACCAGCGTGCGGAAGACCTCCGCGTGGTGGGCGTGGCGCAGCGTGTCGAGCACGTTTTCCTCGTCGTCCTCGCCCGATCGCTGCCAGGCAGCCAGGCGGCCTTCGAGTTCGGCGCTGAAGGCCACGCGGTCGAAGCGCTGGTGCAACAGACGTTCGTCGGCCAGTTCGTCGATGACGCCGGGGTGGCGCATCAGGTACTGCATGGGCCAGCGCGCGATGCCGAGCACGCGCAGCAGCCGGCGGTGCACCTCGGGGCGTTCGAGCAGCAGCGCGAGATAACTCTCGCGCCGCAGCAACGGTGCCACCCAGTCGATGAAACGCACCGCCGCGACCGCCGTGCAGGTGCCGTCGTGCACGGCCTGGGCCGTCTTCTGCATCAAGCGGCCCAGGCGCAGGCGACTCTCGTCTCGCAGCGCCAGCACACGCGGGTTCTGGGCCCAGGAGCGCAGGCGCTCGGCCATTTCAGGCGGCATCTTGTCGAGCAGGGCCTCGCTGTCGATGGCCAGCGGTGCCGGCCCGCAGCGGCGGCAGTTGCCCTTGCCCTCTTCGGCTGCGGCGCCCTGGCCTTCGCGCAGCAGGGCATCGAATTCGGCGGCCACCGTCTCGCGCACCTCGCCCAGGCGGTCGAGCAGCTCGCAGGCCTCGGGGTGGCACACGTAGCCCAGGCTGCGCGCGATCCACGCCAGGTCTCCGTCGGCGGCAGGCAACAGGTGTGTCTGCTGGTCGTCGAGGTACTGGATGCGGTGTTCGATGCGCCGCAGCAGCGTGTAGCCGGCGGCCAGCTTGTGCGCCGTCTCGGGCTTCATCAGGCCGCGCGCCACCAGCCGGTCCAGGCCGCGCAGCGTGCTGCGGGTGCGGATCTCGGGGGTCTGGCCGCCGCGCACCACGAGCATCAACTGGACGATGAATTCGATCTCGCGGATGCCGCCGCGCGACAGCTTCACGTCGTTGGCGCGCTCGGGGCGGCCGGCGGCGCGCCGCTGCGCTTCGTCGCGGATCTTGCGGTGCAGCTGGCGCAGGCCTTCGAAGACGCCATAGTCGAGGTAACGCCGGTAGACGAAGGCCGTGACCAGCGAGCGCAAGGGCAGCGCGCGGCCGCTGGCCATCGCCCCGCGCGGCGCCACGACGCGGCTCTTCAGCCAGGCGAAACGCTCCCACTCCCGGCCCTGCACCTGCAGGTACTCCTCCAGCATGCCCAGGCTCACCACCGGCGGACCGGAGTTGCCGTTGGGCCGCAGCGCCAGGTCGACGCGAAAGACGATGCCGTCGTCTGTGGTCTCGCCGATCAGCGCGTACAGGCGCTTGGCGACGTAGGCGAAGTATTCGTGGAACGACACCGGGCGCGCGCCCGCGGTCTGGCCGTCTTCCTCGTAGACGTAGATGAGGTCGATGTCGGAGGAGACATTGAGCTCGCGTGCGCCGAGCTTGCCCATGCCGACGATCCACATCTGCACCCGTTGCCCTTGCGCATCCAGCGGCGCACCGTGGCGCTCGTCGGCTTCGGCTTCGGCCTGCGCCAGCGCCAGCTCCAGCGTGGCCTCGGCCAGGTCCGTCATGGTGCCGGTGACGGTGTCCAGCGGCGCGTGCTGCTCGACGTCGAGCACCGCCAGCCGTTCCAGCACCAGGTGGCGCGCGACACGCAGCGCCGACGGCAGGTCGCGATTCGACTCGTGCAGCCGTTGCACCAGGGCGGTGATGACGTCGAAGCCGGGTGCGCCGGGTGGCAGCAGCGCCAGTTCGGCCGGCCAGCGGCGGCGCACGCGCTGCACGAAGCGGCAGTGCGCGGCGTCGGCAGCGGGGGTGGGCAATGCGATGGTCGGCGTGGCAGCCATGGCGAAGCGCGCTGCCGCTAGGTGCAGGGCGGCAAGACGGCCGCGGCAGTGCGGCATGCATACATCGGCATCGTGGCGCCCTCCGGTGTCATCGCTGTTCGACGCTGCTCTCGTTCCGGCGGAGCCGGGCCCTCGGGGCAGCTGATGGGGTGCGAGCGTAGTCCCGTTTCCATGGCCCACCGGGCCGGGGGGATATGCCGCGGCAGCGGCCGCCGGCCAGCGACAGCACAATGCGGCCATGAAGATCGCCGCCGTGCAAATGGTTTCCACCCCCGACTGGCCCGACAACCGCGACGCCGCAGCGCGGCTGATCAGGCAGGCCGCGGCGGCCGGTGCCGCGCTGGTGGCGCTGCCCGAATACTTCTGCGTCATGGGTCGGCGCGACACCGACAAGCTCGAGCTCGCCGAAGCGCCGGGCGGCGGTCCGATCCAGGACTTCCTGGCCGATACCGCACGCGACTGTGGCCTCTGGATCGTCGGCGGCACGCTGCCGCTGCGCACCCAGGTGCCCGGCCAGGCCCTCAACCGCTGCTGCGTCTTCGCCCCCGACGGCCGCCAAGCGGCGCACTACGACAAGATCCACCTCTTCGCCTTCGACAACGGCCGCGAGAGCTACGACGAAGGCCGCACGCTGCAGGCCGGCAACGCACCGGTCGCGCTGGACGTGAGGGCCGGCGCCGCCACCTTGCGTGTCGGCCTGTCGATCTGCTACGACCTGCGTTTCCCCGAGCTCTACCGCGCGCTGATGCAGCCGCCGTGCGACCTGATCTGTGTGCCGGCCGCCTTCACCCACACCACCGGCCGCGCGCACTGGGAGCTGTTGCTGCGCGCGCGCGCGGTGGAGAACCAGTGTTACCTGCTCGCCGCGGCACAGGGCGGCACGCACCCCAACGGTCGCCGTACCTGGGGCCACAGCATGGTCGTCGACCCCTGGGGCGAGATCGTGGCGCTGTGTGAAGAAGGCGAAGGCGTGGTCGTGGCCGAGGTCGACCCGGCGCGCATCGCCCAGGTACGCATGCAACTGCCGGCCCTGGCGCACCGGCGGCTGTAGTGCGCGACGATCCCGCCGAAGCGAAAAGCGCGGTGCCTTGGCCCCGCGCCGCAGAACGATAGGGCGAGCGCGCGCGCTACTTCTTCCACGGGCTTGCGCCCATGACGACGGTACGGCCCTGCTTTTCGAAGCTGGCCTTCTCCCACGGCCAGATGGCTTCCCAGTCGGCTTCCTTGGCGGCGTCCCCGTCCTTCTTCAGCGCCCACGGGTACTGGTCAGGCGAAAGTCCCCATGAACGCGCAGTACCGTCGTGCGTGATGTTGAAGATGTGCTGCTTGTTGCCCTGGCGGCCGTACTCCGTGGCCCAGTTGGGATAACCGGCGCGGGCCCAGCCCTGGCGGCCGTCCATCACCTTGAGCACCTGCGCCGCCTTGGCGCCATGGCAGGTGGCACAGGTTTCCAACGCACTGGCCTTCTTGAGCGTGGGGTTCTTCTTGTCCTTGTTGCCGACACCGTGCGCGTCGTGGCAGTCGAAGCAGGCCATGTCGGCATGCGCGCTGTGGCTGCCCCGGATGGCGGTGCTGAGCTTGATGTCCATGTCTTGCTGGTGGTCGCGGCGGCCCTTGCCGTCCACCGACACCTGGCGGTTGCCCTTGCCCCAGGCCGGGCGGGTGTAGGTGGCGAAGTCCGTGTACTCGTCGGTCAGACGGTAGCCGCGCAGATCCTGCGCCAGCGGGCTGTGCTTGCTGACCTGCGGCCGGGTGTGGCACTGGCCACACACCATCTGCCGCGCCGTGACATCGGTCATCTTGGCCGGGTTGACGATGTTGGTGCCCTTGCTGGGCTTCTTGGCGTGCGCCTCGCCGGGGCCGTGGCACGACTCGCAGCCGACGGCCAGGTCGGCGACGAAGATGTCTTTCAGGTCGACCCGCTTGCCGGCCACGAAGTCGGCCTTGGCCTGGTCCCAGGCCTTGGCGTCGAAGCCCGTGGTGTGGCAGCCGATGCAGCGCTCCTGCCACGACCGGTATTCGCCGTAGTAGTTGGCGTTCATCTTGCCCTGCGCCGGGTTCATCTCCAGGAACAGGAACTTGTAGCCGGCGCGCTGCTTGTTGCCGGCAAACATGGAGACCTTGGTCTTGTCCAGCTTCCAGCTGATGCCGCCGTCGGCCGTGGTCGCCTCGAAGACCTCGATCGGCCCGCCGTCGTAGTACTTCGTGTAGCGCTGCTTGTAGGTCTGGCCCACGACGTAGTCCACCTCGGCCCACGGCACCTTGCGCGTGGCCAGGTAGTTGGTCTTGCCGTCCTTCTGGTCGACGATCATGTAGCTGTCGAGCTTGTCCCAGTCGCGGCGCACCCACTCGTAGATGTTCTTCTCGAACTCCTTGCCGAACGACGGGCCCTGCGTGGCCTTGAGCGTGTGGCGCGACGCGGCCCACGACTTGTGCTCGTCTTCGTGGCACTCCAGGCAGGCCTTGCTGCCCACGTACTTGCCGGTCTTGGCAATCTGCGTCAGTTCAGGCGCGGGGTAGGCGGCAGTTGCCTGCGCCTGCGCGACGCCGCCGCAGACGAGCGCGGCGCCGAGGCCGACACCCCACAGAAGTTTCTTGAGCATGGACTTGCTTCCTTTCGAGCCGGTTTCCGGTGCCGCGCGACCTATCTTGGTCCGCCCGCCGAACGGTCACGGCCAGACTTTGCCGACACAGTCTGCGCAGGATATGCAACGGGGGGGGCAAGATTGCGCTGCGTCAAGTCCATGCGGGACAGCATGACGGCACGGCAAGACGGTTCGCCGCGGCACAGTACCCAGGCAACGGACGGCCGACGCGGGCCGTCGCCGCATCGGCGCCAATGACTGCCTTCAGCGGCTGCCGAACATCATCCGGCGCGGCCACCGCGCGCGGCCTGGGCCTGGC